>CAZUZZ010000378.1:0-1813 GCA_964625055.1 uncultured Bacteroides sp.
TTCCTTCACTGACTGCCTTAAAAAAGGCTGTCCGCTCGGCGCAGTTGGAAGGCCCATAAGCTGCATTTTCTATGTTACAGCCGGTAATGATCTGTCCGTCCTCTGCAAGCAGTGCAGCGCCTACCTGATACTGAGAATACGGTGAATAGGAACGTCTTCTCGCCTCTATCGCCTTTTTGATCAGCTCCCGGATCTCCTCCTGCATCATACATACTCCTTAAATCTGGTGATGGATTCCACCAGCAGTTTCTCAAACTTGGGCGCTACCGCATTGGCTGCCTCCTGTACTTCCTCGTGGGTCAGAGGTGCCGTGTTCATACCCGCCGCCAGATTGCTGACACAGGACACCCCGCAGATTTTCATGCCCATATGGTTTGCCGCGATGGCCTCCACAACCGTACTCATTCCCACCGCGCTGACACCCAGCTTGTGGAGCATCTGAATCTCCGCCGGCGCCTCAAAGGAAGGCCCGGTAAGCTGCGCATACACGCCCTCAAATAATTCGATCCCATTTTCCTTCGCCGTATCTGTGATCACCCCCTGCAGATCCTCATCATAGACATGAGACATATCAGGGAACCTGGTGCCCAGCTCGTCAATATTGGGCCCGATCAGCGGGTTCGGCGCAAAGAGAGATATATGATCCTTGATGAGCATCAGGCTGCCCGCATGAAACGCCGGGTTGATGCCGCCGGAAGCATTCGTCAGAAAAAGAATCTTCGCACCCATCATCTTCATCAGGCGGGTGGGCAGCACCACGTCCGTGATCGGATATCCCTCATAGTAGTGTACCCGTCCCTGCATCAGAACCACCGGCACCTCATTGATGTAACCGAAGATAAACTTACCGGCGTGTCCCGGAACGGTGGATACGGGAAAGCCCTCGATCTCGCTGTAGGGAAGCTCCGCTTTCACATCCACCACTTTCGCAAAATTGCCAAGACCAGAGCCCAAAACTACCGCCACCTGGGGCTCGAAGTCAATTTTAGCCTTGTAGCAGTCATAGCATTTTAAAAGTTTTTCATACACAGGATTCATATGTATTACCGCCTTTCTTTTTGATGTCTCTTTTATCGATATTATAGCATCCCTGTTTTTTCTCTGCAATCAATTCAGTTGTGGAAAAACAGGCCGCAATGTGATAGACTATTTTATGTTGAGCCAAAAAACTGTATTGAAACCAAATTGCTTCACACAAAAGGAGTACTAATTATGAAAAAGCTGACTTGTTACCTATTGACATTTTTATTGATCTTTTGCCTGTCCGGCTGCGGCGGCAATACAGAATCTACAAACGACAACGCTGCCGCTCAGACCGACGGCACAGGAAAACCGCTTGTGGTCGCTATGGAACTTGCCTATCCGCCCTTTGAAACAAGGGACGATGCCGGGGAACCGTCCGGCGTCAGCGTGGATTTGATGAAAGCCTTCGGCGAATACTGTGGTCGGGAGATCAAGATTGAAAACACCGCATGGGACGGGCTGATCCCCTCCCTGCAGACAGGCAGCGCGGATATCGTGATCTCTTCCATGACCATCACGGAGGAGCGAAAAGAATTAATTGATTTTTCTGACCCTTATGCCAACGCCCTGTTGGCGATCCTTGCCAACGCGGACTCCGACATCAATTCCATCGACGATTTCAAACAAGCAGGGAAAGTGCTCGCTGTAAAATCGGGCTCCACCGGACATATGTATGCGGAAAAGAATCTCCCCGATACGGAGCTTCTGGTCATGCCGGATGAGAGCGCCTGTGTGACTGAGGTAGCCCAGGGACGCGCGGACGGCTTTATCTATGATCAGCTCACCATCT
>CAZUZZ010000379.1:0-1810 GCA_964625055.1 uncultured Bacteroides sp.
ATGTAAGACCTTCGAGACCGATGAGGGCAAGGTTGAGGCTCTGCAGAATATAACCCTGTCCATTCGGGCGGGCGAGATCTACGGCATTATCGGTATGTCGGGAGCGGGTAAGAGTACGCTGGTGCGTTGTCTGAATTATCTGGAGAGACCCACCTCCGGCACGGTGAGCATTGAGGGAAAGGATCTGGGGGCGCTGTCTGAGGCGGAGCTTCGCAGGACGCGCAGAGAGATCTCTATGATCTTCCAGCACTTCAATCTTTTGATGCAGAAGAATGTCATTGACAATATATGTTTTCCCCTGGTGATCGGGGGTATGAAGAAGAAAGAAGCCAGAAAGCGGGCTCAGGAGCTTTTGGAGATCGTGGGACTTTCGGAGAAGGCGTCCGCTTACCCGGCACAGCTTTCGGGCGGGCAGAAGCAGAGGGTGGCTATTGCCAGGGCTCTGACCGTGAATCCTAAGATTCTCTTATGTGACGAGGCGACCAGTGCACTGGATCCCAGGACCACCCAGTCTATTTTACAGCTTTTAAAGGAAATCAATAAAAATTACGGCATTACCATTGTGATCATTACCCATGAGATGTCGGTAGTCCGGGAGATCTGTTCCCATGTGGCCATCATCGGTGAAGGTCATCTGGTGGAGCAGGGACGGGTCTCGGATATCTTCGCTCATCCGAAGACACCGGAGGCGAAGGAGCTGATCCTAAAGGGAAGCGGCACGGACCGCCGTACTCTGGAGAATCAACAGAGAGAACTGATGAAGGGAAAGAGCTGCATCCGCATTGTCTTTTCCGTGAACTCATCCTTTGAACCGGTGATAGCGAACATGGTGTTAAGGTTCGGCCAACCCATCAATATCCTGCGGGCGGACACGAAAAACGTGGAGGGGATCGCCAGAGGCGAGATGATCTTAAGCCTCCCCGACGATCAGTCCGTGCAGGAAGAGATGAAGGCTTATCTGACAGAGAGAGGCCTGGCGGTGGAGGAGGTGAACGGCTATGTGGACTAGTGATCTGACATGGATGATGCTGGAGGGTGTGCGGGACACACTGCTTATGACACTGCTGTCAACTTTTTTTGGTTACCTGCTCGGCCTGCCCTGGGGCATCGTGCTGGCGGTGACGGATAAGACGGGCATCCGGCCCAATGCGGCGGTGTACAAGGCGCTTGACGTGCTTGCTAACATTTTGAGGAGTATTCCGTTTTTGATCCTGCTGATTCTGGTCATGCCGCTCACGCGCTTGATCGTGGGCAAGACTACAGGTTCTATTGCCACCATCGTGCCGCTCACCATAGCGGCGGCGCCCTTTATCGGACGTATGATCGAGTCCTCCATCAAGGAGGTGGATCACGGGGTGGTGGAAGCGGCACAGAGTATGGGTGCGGGTACTTTTACTATTATATGGAAGGTTCTTCTGGTGGAGGCCAGGACCTCCATTCTGGTGGGCGTGACGATCGCCATCGGCACCATTCTCGGCTACTCCGCGATGGCGGGTGTGGTCGGCGGCGGCGGCCTGGGCGATATTGCCATGCGTTACGGCTATTACCGCTATGAGACCTTGATCATGATCGTATCGGTAGTACTTCTGGTGGTGTTGGTACAGATCTTCCAGACACTGGGAATGCGGCTGTCTGTGAAGCTGGATAAAAGAAAGTAGTTTGGATTTGCAAAAAGGAGGAGAAATGTTATGAAAAAGAAGGTTTTGGTATCCGTTTTGACAGCGGCTCTTGTGCTGGGCACACTTACGGGCTGCGGCGGAGGAAAGAAGGATGACAGCACGATCACGGTGGCGGCTTCCGCTACGCCCCA
>CAZUZZ010000380.1:0-1790 GCA_964625055.1 uncultured Bacteroides sp.
CCATGTCTATTTTGGAGGTGGGGTGCGCCATTGGTTTTTCTGCGCTTTTGATGAGCGAATACGCGCCACAGGGGTGCCGGATCACCACCATAGAGAAATATGAAAAGCGGATTCCCGTAGCCAGACAAAATTTTGAACGTGCAGGAAAGGAAGAGGAGATCACTTTACTGGAAGGTGATGCGGCGGATATCCTAAAGGAGCTTGACGGGCCCTATGACTTTATCTTTATGGATGCCGCCAAGGCACAGTATGTGAATTTCCTGCCGGATACGCTGCGGCTTCTTTCACCGGGCGGACTGCTTGTTTCTGACAATGTCTTACAGGACGGTGACGTGATGGAATCCCGGTTTGCCGTGACCAGAAGAAACCGTACGATCCACAGCAGAATGCGGGAGTATCTCTATGAGGTGACCCACCATGAGGCACTGGAGACGATCGTGCTGCCCGTGGGGGACGGGGTAACGGTCAGTGTTCGAAAAGCTTGACAGGTATTCTCCGAGGAGTATTGAATATGAAAAAGAATAGAAGGAAACCTGAGCTGCTGGTCCCTGCCGGCAGTCTGGAGATTTTAAAAACGGCTGTTATTTTTGGGGCGGATGCGGTCTATATCGGAGGGGAAGCCTTCGGCCTGCGGGCGAAGGCCAAGAATTTTTCCACGGAGGAGATGGCGGCGGGAATCGCCTTTGCCCATGAACATGGCGTGAAGGTTCATGTGACGGCTAATATTTTAGCGCACAATGCAGATCTGGCAGGCGCAGAGACCTATTTTCGCGAAATGAAGGAGCTGAAGCCCGACGCGCTGATCATAGCCGATCCGGGAATGTTTGCGATAGCCCGCAGGATCTGCCCGGAGATCGACATCCATATTTCCACTCAGGCAAATAATACGAATTATATGACCTACCGTTTCTGGTATGAGCAGGGAGCCAAACGGGTCGTGTCGGCAAGGGAGCTTTCCCTGCAGGAGATCAAGGAGATTCGGGCGCGGATTCCTGAGGATATGGAGATCGAGAGCTTTGTGCACGGTGCTATGTGCATCTCCTATTCGGGGCGGTGTCTTCTCAGTAATTATTTTACGGGGCGCGATGCGAACCACGGCGCCTGCACCCATCCGTGCCGCTGGAAATATGCGCTGGTGGAGGAGACCAGGCCGGGAGAATATCTGCCCGTCTATGAGAACGAGCGGGGCACTTATATTTTTAACTCCAAAGATCTGAATATGATCGAACATATCCCGGAGCTGATCGAGGCGGGAATCGACAGTTTTAAGATCGAGGGCAGGATGAAGACAGCGCTCTATGTGGCGACGGTGGCGCGCACCTATCGACGGGCGATCGACGACTATCTGGAATCGGAAGAGAAATATCGGGCCAACATGGACTGGTATCGGGCGGAGATCGCCAAGTGTACCTACCGGAAATTTACCACCGGCTTTTATTTTGGAAAGGCCGATGAAAATACGCAGATCTATGATGAGAGCACCTATGTGAATGAGTACATTTATCTGGGGATCGTGGGAGCGGTGGAAGAAGTGGATACTCGGGGAGGAGAAGGTGCGGCTGCAGGGACCGGAGACTTAGAAAAGTTAGTTTATGCGCGCATCGAACAGCGCAACAAGTTCAGTGTAGGAGACGCCATTGAAATCATGAAGCCGGATGGTACGAATGTTCCGGCGGAGGTGCTTGCCATGTACAATGAAGATGGGGAGAGAGTGGAATCCTGCCCTCATCCGAAACAGATCATAGAAGTGAGATTGTCCGAGCCGCCCGAGGCGGGAGATATCCTGCGTA
>CAZUZZ010000381.1:0-1785 GCA_964625055.1 uncultured Bacteroides sp.
AGTTGGTGTGGGGACAGTTGGAAGAAGGGAAAACCAGATATGCAGATGCCATCGCAGACGGTGGAGCGGCATCCGACTGTATTGCCTGTGGGCAGTGCGAGAAAGCCTGTCCTCAACAGATTCCCGTCATTGACAGGTTGAAAGATTGTGCGGCAGCGTTTGGAAAGTGATATATGCCAGGAGGCGGAATGAAAGCAAAAAACAGTAGGAGAGACCGAATATGAATCTGGAAATGATAGAGGCGGGTTGGTTGTCCCTTTTGCCTCCGCTGATTGCAATTACTCTGGCATTGATCGGCAAAGAAGTATATTCTTCCCTTTTTCTGGGAGTGTTGACAGGTATGCTCGTATACTGTGTCTCGACAGGAGGGAATGTTTTACAGGCGATTACCTTCACTTTTGACATGATAGCGGCAAAAATCGGGGAAAACGGATATATGATTATTTTCCTGGTGCTTCTGGGTTCCCTGGTAGTTGTGGTAACCAGGTCGGGAGGCTCCAATGCCTATGGGCAATGGGCAGGGAAACGGATTAAAAATAAGGTAAGCGCTAAGCTGGCCGCATTTTTGCTGGGCCTCATGATCTTTGTGGATGATGGATTTAACTGCCTTACAGTGGGAACCGTCATGCGCCCGATTACGGATAAGTGCAAGGTCTCACGGGAGAAACTGGCTTATCTGCTTGATGCCACGGCGGCGCCTGTCTGTATCATTGCACCCATTTCCAGCTGGGCGGTAGCGGTAGCTTCGGAAGTGGAGGAAGCAGGCGGGCTGAATGCCTTTATCCGGACCATACCCTATAACTTGTACGCGATTCTAACGATTGTCATGGTGTTTTTCCTGAGTATAACTGATTTTGATTTTGGCCCCATGAAAAAAGCAGAGGAAAACCAGAGCATAGAAGATATGGAGGCGCAAAAGGAGGATGCCGGAGTAAAAAGTGGTACAGTACCGGATCTGGTGGTGCCGATTCTGACTCTGATCGTCTGCTCCATTTTGGGAATGGCTTATGTAGGCGGTTATTTTGAAGGACGTTCCTTCGCGGAAGCCATCGGGGAAAATCCTACCGCAGGACTTACCTTGGGTACATTTGCGGCGTTGATGGCAGCGATGGTCATGTATGTACCGCGGAAGCTTATGGGGCTGCGGGAATTCATGGCAGGGGTAGTTGACGGCATAAAGACCATGATTCCGGCGCTGCTGATTTTGATTCTGGCATGGGCACTGGGGGGAGTGTGCCGGGAAATGATCGGAACAGGGCTGTTTGTCAGCAATTTTGTGACAACTGCCAACCTTTCTTTCAGTTTCCTGCCAGCTATCGTATTTGCCGTGGCGGCGTTCCTGTCCTTTTCCATGGGGACAGCATGGGGTACTTTTGGAATCCTGCTTCCTATTGTGTCCATGATCTGCGTTGGAACAGAAGGCGCAGCCGTATTGATTCCGGCTTTGGGAGCCACCCTGGCAGGTTCCGTATACGGGGATCACTGCTCTCCGATTTCTGATACTACCATTCTGGCATCCACCGGGGCACAGTGTGAGCATCTGAAGCATTTTGAAACCCAGCTGCCCTATGCGACTTTAGTGGCTGCGGTGTGCTTTGCCGGTTATCTGATAGCCGGATTTGTCCGTAATCCATGGATCACGGTGGCAGCATCTGTTTTATTGCTTTTTCTTGTGTTTACAGCGATTTTTTATATTGACAGAAGGAAACATTATCTGGTGTAGCGGCAGGCAAAAGAAAGGAGGCAGGACAGATGTATAATCCCCAACTTGAAACTTTTATACGG
>CAZUZZ010000382.1:0-1757 GCA_964625055.1 uncultured Bacteroides sp.
GAGTTTGAGCCCGATGCGCCCAACTATACGCCCCGTATCTCAGGGATTATGCATCTGGAGAATGGCGGTTACAATTATGCCATGTCCATCTTAAAATCGGCGGATGGAGATTCGGATTCCTGTCATCGCTTCACTTTCGCATATCAGAACCCGAAGGCGGGAGAGGGACATTTTATCCACACCTATATGGGGGATGGAAATCCGCTGCCCAGCTTCGAGGGAGAACCGAAAAAAGTGGGGATCGAGGGAGATATCGACAGCTTCGGACAGATGCTCTGGGAAAATCTGAACGAGGAAAATAAAGTGTCGTTGTTTGTACGCTACATTGAGATCTCTACAGGAAAATATGAGAGTCGGATCTATAATAAAAACCAGTAACACAAATATAGGAGCATAAACCATGAATGAATTGGAATTGAAATATGGATGTAACCCGAATCAGAAGCCTTCCCGCATATATATGGCGGATGGAAGCGAGCTGCCCATTCGGGTGTTAAACGGCAAGCCGGGCTATATCAACTTTTTGGATGCTTTTAACGGCTGGCAGCTGGTGAAGGAGTTAAAGACGGCTGCCGGACTGCCGGCGGCGGCTTCCTTTAAGCACGTATCCCCTGCGGGCGCAGCAGTGGGTCAGCCGCTTTCGGAGGTGGAGAGAAAGATCTACTGGGTGGATGATCTGGATATGGAGTTTACGCCCCTGGCAAACGCCTATGCCAGAGCCAGAGGAGCGGACAGAATGAGTTCCTTCGGGGACTTTATCTCCCTCTCGGATGTCTGCGATGCTGCCACGGCGAAGATCATCAAGAGAGAGGTCTCCGACGGCGTGATCGCGCCGGGTTATGAGCCGGAGGCGCTGGAGATTTTGAAAGCGAAGAAAAAAGGTAATTATAATGTCATTGAGATCGACGAAAGCTATGTACCCGCGCCTGTGGAGGTGAAGCAGGTTTACGGGATCAGTTTTGAGCAGGGCAGGAATGAATTAAAGATCGACGACGCTTTTTTTGACAATATCGTGACGGCGTCTAAGGATATGCCGGAACAGGCGAAGATCGATCTGGCCATCGCTATGATCACGTTAAAGTACACTCAGTCTAATTCCGTGTGCTATGTGAAAGGCGGACAGGCCATCGGCATCGGTGCGGGGCAGCAGTCACGTATCCATTGTACCAGGCTGGCAGGCTCTAAGGCGGACAACTGGTTTCTGCGCCAGTCACCCCAGGTGCTCGGTCTGCAGTTTGTGGATGGCATAGGCCGGGCCGACAGAGATAATTCTATTGATTTGTATATTGGCGAGGATTACATGGATGTTCTGGCAGATGGCGCATGGCAGAAAATATTTAAGGAGAAGCCGCCGGTGTTTACCAGAGAAGAGAAGCGCGCGTGGCTGGATCAGATGAGCGATGTGGCGCTTGGCTCCGATGCTTTCTTCCCCTTTGGAGATAATATTGAGCGCGCCTATAAGAGCGGCGTAAAGTATGTGGCGCAGCCGGGAGGCTCCGTGCGGGATGACAATGTGATCGAGACCTGTGACAAATATGGTATGACAATGTGCTTTACGGGGATCAGACTCTTCCATCACTAGAGAGTTTTTTGAAGGAATGGGTGCTGAACCGTGAGAGCATAATTGATTTTTGGCATTGAAAGTGGTATGATTTAGACGTCGCAAAAGAAAAACATAAATAATTATATAAAAGGAGTGGAAAAGGGAAGATGAGCAAGAGTTTTGACGATCTGTTATCAAAGGTATCTGAGTGCAG
>CAZUZZ010000383.1:0-1748 GCA_964625055.1 uncultured Bacteroides sp.
CCAAAAGGTTAAGAAATACGGGAACTATGCCGAAATAAAGGGTGAATGTATAAAAGCATTCGCCCTTTTTGTGTTAATATCATAAAAGGATACTACATTTTGTATGAGGACTGTTTAACTATGAAAATTACGTTTGACCACAGTAATGTAAACCAAAATGTAGACAGGGCGACAACTACATATCGAGACACCCGGGCTGCCAAGACGGCGCGTACGGGTGATTACGCATTAGACATTTCTGGCACAGTTATGGACAACAACGCTTACGGAGGTCACGGAAAGACCGCAGAAGAGGTTATGCAGGATGCGGCGGCTATTGACGTAGCCACGCAGACAGACTATATGACAGTGATGTCTAATACTATGTCCGGGGAAGATTTTTCCCGCTTACAGCAGGAGGGATATCATCCCGGCGATATGGAAATAGAAGAGGTTGTTACCATTGTCGATAAGATCAAAGCGGAGCTCGTGAAGGGCGGTACGCAGGTGGTAGGTTACACCGACGACCTGGATATGGATACCCTGAAGCAGATCACGGGAAGCGAGGCTTTTGCTGGAGAGTTGGCGAAACAATTTCAGCAGCATGATATCCCTCTCACCGAAGAAAACGTAGCGGCAGCTAAGGAAGCTTTTGAGAGAGCGATGCGGTTGGAAGAGCCCGGAGAAGGCACCGTGAAGTATATGGTGGAGAATCAGATGGAGCCCACCATAGACAATCTTTATATGGCTGGACACAGCGCCGCTTCGGACAGCACCAGACAGGGTCACGGTTATTATGCCGCAGACGATACGGGTTATTATGCGAAGAAAGCGGAAGACTATAATTGGGAGCAGCTGCGCCCGCAGATTGAGCGCGTGCTGGAGGAAGCCGGCTTTGAGAACAGTGAGGAGAACGTGCAGAGCGCACAGTGGCTGATCAGCGTGGGCGTGCCGCTGACGGCGGACACGATGAGTGCACTTCATGCGATAGAGCAGATGGAGCAGCCTTTGGACAGAACGAAAATCCTGTCTGCGGTGGCGGCGGCGATCTCCGACGGAAAGAAAGCGGGAGACGCGAACCTGGCTGACAGCAGAAGCGAGCGGGAATGTGCGGCCGACTATGTGGAAGCTTACGGGCGGATCAGTGATGAGGCTGTAGATCGTGTGGCGGCCGAGGGAAAAGAAGTAAATCTGCGCAATCTGACGAGAGAGCAGGAAAAGATAGAGAAGGGCGATGTGATGCCGGACACACCGGCAGCCATCACGGAGAGGCGTCAGTTGGAAGAGATCCGGCTGATGATGACCATCGAGGCGAACCGGAAGCTCATAGCCAGCGGTTATTCTATAGACACCACAGAGTTAGAGGCCCTGGTGGAGAGGCTGAAACAGCTGGAGCAAGAGCAGAATCAAAGGCTCTTTGGAGAGGCCGATGCAGCAGCGGCAGCCGAAAAAGCAGCTCTCTATGCGGAAGTGCAGCAAAAGACTGCGGAGATTCCTTATTTGCCGGCGGCAGTGCTCGGTCGTTATGTGGATGGCACGGAAGCGTTTA
The DNA here is from genome assembly GCA_964625055.1 of uncultured Bacteroides sp. Taxonomy (GTDB): domain Bacteria; phylum Bacillota; class Clostridia; order Lachnospirales; family Lachnospiraceae; genus UBA3282. The sequence goes on from CAZUZZ010000383.1 coordinate 1,529, forward strand.
CGCTTGATGATGTACACACAAGCGGCACAGCCCGGAAGAATGCTTACGAAGCGGCCAGAGAGTCCTATGAAACATTGATGACGGCGCCCAGAGCGGATATGGGAGACTCCATTCGCAAGGCATTTCGCAATGTGGATGATATCCTGAAGGATATGGGCCTTGAGACAAATGAGGAAAATCGTAAAGCGGTACGGATCCTGGGCTATAACAGCATGGATAT
>CAZUZZ010000384.1:0-1746 GCA_964625055.1 uncultured Bacteroides sp.
TCCTTTAAATGCTCCGCTAAAAGTCCCTGATTCTCCCGGATCGTCCTTCTGCAAAGGTACTCCTGCCTGTCCACCGGCTCGACGGCTTCCATATCCTCCGCCTGTTCCTCTTCAAATAAATCTGCCAGATCCCGAAAGGATTCCGCATAAGTCAAAAGCTTCTGCCTGCCGTACTCCGGTATGATCTCCAGTCTCTCCTCCTCTTTCCCCTCTGCTTGTCTCCTCATAATATGCCGCCTCCATACATTGTACCAATTCTCAGATGCCATTTTCATAAAACATTCATCTGCTCAGACGGCACGGGCTATGCCCGAAAAACCCGTCTTAAACATATATATGAAGGAAGAACCAATAATATAACAAATGTTATAAATTATAAAAAGACAGATCTCAGACCCAGCTAAAATCTGTCTACTTCTCATCTTTAAAAATAATCTCGCCCTCGTACACCAGACCAAGCTTTTCCTTCGCAACTTCCTCTACGAATTTTTTAGTCTGTGTATATTTCCCGTACTCCGCGATCTCCTCTGCTCTGAGTTCCTCCGCCTCAATCTCTTTTATCAGCGCTTCTTCTCTTTCCATGTAGGTCTGACGCTTCTCCCGCAGTTCCACACTCTTAATGGTAACCACGAGCATCATCATCAATACCACAGTGGTAACTAAAAGCATGGCTAATCGGTTCTGCCGCCTTTTACGATATGCTGCTTTCCTTGCCATGCCCTAAAAGTTTCCCCTCTCCGCCAATCTTTAACGTTTACATAAAACCATTCTAATGGTTTTTATGCAAACCGTCAACCGTTTTTTAATAAATTCTTTACACTTTTTCAATCTTCTTCCAACGAAAAGAACAAACGTTTTCCCCGCATAAAATAGGCATTTTAGAGGTTTTAGCACAATTTGTAGGACACGGGATGCAAACCACATTATCTTGTGTATATATGTTGACATAATATTTATAAATCTGTCGCGAACTATTACTTTATATAAAAACATACCGAGTGTAGCGCCCAGTACGGCAAACCATCTCAGCGTTCCGTCATTCTCCTTATAGAGCATATAAAACACGGCAAGCCCGCAGACAAACCAGAAAAACAGATCTTCTATGGACATCAGGATGGCTCCATGTCGAAAAAGTTTACGGAATACACGGATCCAGTCATAAACAAAGGTAATGATCAGGCCCATAAGGACAGAGTGTGTAAAAAAAGTAAGCTCCTGTACAATCTCCTGGCTCATATCCTACACCATCTCCCACCCTGTCATTTAAACAATCTCGCTAATATAGATTCTCCCTTCGCACCGTATCCTGCGGTTTCCGAGTAGGTAAAGCTGTCGATCCGGCCGTCGATATCTACCTCTCCTTTATCCAGCGAAAGCCTGCTGACGTGCAGCTCGCTGCCCCGTATCATCAACATACCCTGTTCTGTTTCCAGTAAGATCTCATTTACATCAAAGGAAAGCACATCGTTCACACCGCTTAAAGCACAGATTTTTCTGCCCGTAAGCATCAGCTTGTGCGGCTTTTTCCCGTTATGATTCAGATCCTCCATACACGCCCTCCCATTTCGCTGGTACTGATTCATTGTATGTCTGATCTGATCAAAATATGCTTTAAGTGAGATAGCGGAATAATTCCTTGGCCTCCTCCTTGCGTACGGTCTCCTGCACGTCGAGGACCTCCACCTTGACCTCTTTATTTCCAAACTGTATCGCGATCACATCTCCCACCTTCACATTGGCGGAAGC
>CAZUZZ010000385.1:0-1745 GCA_964625055.1 uncultured Bacteroides sp.
CAAAGAAAGGAAGCCCTGTCTGGAACATGGTGATGGCGATCCAGTACAAGATGTCGGAGCCCACAAATTTTCGGAATTCTTTGTTCCGGAAGGTGGAGACGAGGGAGGAAAACGCCGTATCCTGCGAGGGAACGGTATTCACATATTCCTTCTCGTTGATAGTCCAGACCGGTACCTGCATACAGACAAAGGCGATGACTGCCATAACCGCAAATGTCACCCGGATCGCATTGACCCGTCCGAATGCAGGGATCAGATTTCCCCAGATCACAGGAGCCAGATATGCCACAGCCGTTCCGGCAATAAAAGTAAAAGAAATGACAGTTGAAATATTCAGGCGTTCCCGTTGATCATGCCCAAGCTCCGGAATCAGAGCATTGTAGGGCGTACAATACGCCGTGATCGACAGATAATATGCCATGACCATCGCAAACAGAAAAGCCGCGTTGATCCAGCTGTTTTCGTTTACCGGAGACCAGAATACCAGCACGGTGGAGAGCGCCAGCGGCAGGGACGCCCATTTTAAGAAGGGGATCCGTCTGCCTTTTGGAGAGGTACAGCGGTCTGACAGGGAGGCAATCCACGGATCGGTAAAAGCGTCAAAGAGCCGCCCGAAGGCCGTGATGCCGCCGATCAGGGTAAAGATGCCGAAGATAACCAGTCCCTGCGGGACAAAAAGAATCTGCCCCTGTGAGATGGAGACTTCGTCGGGTTGATAGAAATAGACCAGCCAGTTGGAGATCAGGCCGGACAACAGGGACCAGCCGAACTGTCCGGTGGCAAAAAGCCATATTTTTTGTGTAGACAGAGATTTCATAGACGACTCCTTTTCTAAAATGCGATATGAAAATTCGGTATGTGTTAGTGCTACTATCGTATCTTTTCGGATAAATGTCAAGCTTGATTTTTTCCCTGATTTTTCCTATAATTTTATAGATACACTAAGCTATATAAGACAATAAAAAGTGAGGAGTGCAAAATGGCAGAGAAAACAATACCCTATAAGATATATCTGGAGGAGCGGGAGATGCCCAGACAGTGGTACAATGTCCGGGCGGATATGAAGAACAAACCGGCGCCGTTGTTGAATCCGGGCACCTTACAGCCCATGACCTTCGAGGAGCTGCAGGGCGTGTTCTGTGACGAACTGGTGAAGCAGGAGCTGAACGACACGGATGCCTATATTGACATCCCGCAGGAGATTCAGGACTTCTATAAGATGTATCGTCCGTCGCCTCTGGTGCGGGCTTACTGTCTGGAAAAGAAGCTGGGCACTCCGGCGAAGATCTACTATAAATTTGAAGGAAACAATACCAGCGGCAGCCATAAGCTCAATTCCGCCATCGCGCAGGCATACTATGCGAAGCAGCAGGGACTGAAGGGCGTTACCACAGAGACCGGCGCGGGACAGTGGGGAACGGCGCTCTCCATGGCGTGTTCCTATTTTGATCTGGACTGCCATGTCTATATGGTAAAAGTCTCCTATGAACAGAAGCCCTTCCGGCGTGAAGTGATGCGCACCTACGGAGCACAGGTGACACCGTCCCCTTCCGATACCACGAATGTGGGGCGTAAGATTCTGGAGGAGTTCCCGGGTACTACGGGAAGTCTTGGCTGTGCAATCTCCGAGGCGGTGGAGGCAGCCACAAGCAAGGAGGGTTACCGCTATGTGCTGGGAAGCGTTCTGTCGCAGGTATTGCTCCACCAGTCCATTATCGGCGAGGAGACGAAAGTGGCGCTTCAAA
>CAZUZZ010000386.1:0-1734 GCA_964625055.1 uncultured Bacteroides sp.
GATTGCTATAGTATTTTTGGTATGAATTCACAGTAAAATGGCAATACTTGGAGACAGGGGACGGCAGAGAGTGTATGGAAGGAAGATACTGCTGTACCGTCCGAAAGAAAGGAGTGTTGACCATGATACTGACGGAAAAAGAGACTACCGCGCTGCGTGACTTACAGACACAGGAGAAATCCTGTATCACCAAGTATGAAAAATATGCGGCTCAGGCAAAGGATACGGAGCTGCAGAGCCTGTTCCGTACACTGCAGCAGGATGAGCAGAAGCATTATCAGTCCATCGGGCAGGCGCTTCACGGCAATGTGCCGGATTGCGACTGTAACGATTCGCAGGGTAAGAACTATGCGCCGAAGGGCACATACCGTGACGGTGCCAATGCCGCCGACAAGGAGAACGACTGTTTTCTGGCCACGGACTGTATCGGCACGGAAAAGCTGGTATCGGGGGAATACAATACCAATGTGTTTTCCTGTGACAATTCGGGGCTGAGAAAGCTTCTCGCGGATATTCAGATCGAAGAGCAGAACCATGCCGAGATGCTTTATAAGTATAAGCAGGCGAACGCTATGGCGTAAGGCGGAAAAACCGCTGCAAAAATGGCTATGCGGAAACGCATAGCTGTTTTTGTAAAGAAAAGGTGACAGGAAGTATGTATGATTTCTTAGTTTTTTTTCAGATTCTCATGGTCCTTGGCTGTTTTCAATTTGTCATTCTCATGTCAAGACAGCGTGAGAGTATGCTTTCCAAGCTGATGCTCTGCATCGGCTTTCTTGGTGTGATCCAAAATGCGGGGTATTTATTGGAACTGCTTTCGCGGGACGTGGGAGAGGCGATGATTGCCGTGCGTGTGGAATTTATGGGCGGCGCTTTTATAAGTACCTTTCTTTTCGTGTTTGTGGCTGAGTATTGTGGTTATCGCATCCCCCGGAATCTGAGAGCGCTTATGTTTATTCTGGATGGGTTTGTTCTTCTGTGCATCTGGGGATACCGTTATACACCGATCTATTATTCCGGGGTTCGTTTTGTGCATGAGGGCCTATTCCCTCATCTGATTCTGGAAAAAGGACCGCTGCACTACGTGTTTTTAATACAGATGCTTGCGCATATGGTGAGCTGCTTTGCCTTTACAATAGGAGCCTGCAGACGATCCGGTAAAGGAAAGAAGAATATCAACATACTGATTCTGGGCGGATGCTGTATTTTCCCGATTCTGGGATTTTCCTGCGATATTTTCCAGTGGATAGAAGGGTATGACGCGGTGCCGGCGTGCGAGGGGTTGAGTATCATTGTCTTTGGAGTTGTGATTGCCATGTATCATGTATTCGACATAACGGTCACGGCTCACGAGAAGATCATAAGCTCCATGGATGAGGCGGTGTTGATCGTGGATGCGGACGGCGGTTTTATCGAAGCGAACGCCATGGCGAAGGAGCAGTTTCGTGCGCTGGCAGACTACCGAAGCGGTGAACTGGTGTGTAAGGAGAAACTGGAAGATGTCTTTTCTGCCGGTGATTATTTTGAATACAGCGACGGAAACCACGATTATGAGGTGCACGCCAATAAGATTTGGAACAATAGGGCGCTTGCGGGCTATGCGATCGTGTTTGTCGATATAACGCAGAGCAGGAAGCAGCTTGCACAGATGCGGCAGCTAAAGGCTAATGCGGAGCAGGCCAATCAGGCCAAGTCGGAATTTCTGGCGAGGATGTCCCACGAGATCAGAACGCC
>CAZUZZ010000387.1:0-1733 GCA_964625055.1 uncultured Bacteroides sp.
CGCTTTTTCTCAAAATCAATCTGCTCCAGAATCTCCTCATCCGTCAATTCCCGGTTCGCCGGCAGATAAAAGACTGACGTCGTCGAAAGAAAACAAAACTCGTGCTCTGCGGCCTCCTCCTCACTGTTAACCCGCACCAATTCCCCTGTCGGAAAAAGCCCTTCCAAATACTGCGCGTAGAGCTTTCCCCTGCGCTCTTTCTCTCCCGCCGTATATTCTCTGGTCTTGCTGTCCGCCTCGGCGTGCTGGCTCTGAGTCTCCGCAACGAGCTCTGCAACCTCCTCTTTAGGCTGCGCTTCCATCCGCTCCTGCACAAGAGAATTGACCAAGGCACGAACAGGCACGCTTAAAGCCCCCACTGTCAGAATACAGGCTGCAAAAGCTGCCGCGATCCGCAGAGTTCTCGTGTATCTGCGAGGTCCCTTCATCGTCCGCAGCTCCGAGATCATCTGCTCCTGTCTTTCTTTGTCAAAATCTATCCCCTGTACCGCATTCTGTAAATCCGTAATCTTCATACATCATCATCCTTTCTTAAGTCATACTATTTGCCAATTCCGCATTCTCCATATCATATGTTACTCCTCCAACCGCAGCCGCAGCATTTCTCTGCCGCGCTGCAATCTCTTTTTCACGGCATTGACAGATATCCCCAATATTTCCGACACCTCTGTCGTTTTATAGCCCTCTATATAATGCAGATAGACGGCCGCTTTTACGGCGAGAGGCAGACACATCAACTCCGCCAGCACATCGCTGTATTCCGGATCTTCATAGTCAGCATTGATCTCCTCCAGTTCCACCTGCGGATGCCGCAGATGAAACCGCCTCATATCCCGGCAGCGATTCTGTGCCACCTTGATCAGCCATGCCTTCTCATGCTCCTTGTCCCGAAACCCCTTCGTCCGTTCCAGATATTTGCAGATCGTGTCCTGCACCGCATCCTGCGCGTCCGCCTCATTGCCCAGCATGACTACACAGATGCGGTAGAGCATGGAACTGTACTCCTTCACTATTTCTTCTATCGTCATAAGCCCTTCGCCTTTCCTTGTTTTTGGACGTCCCTACTTATAACACGCCACAGGTTCCAAAAAGGTGCCTCGATTTTTGCCCCGCGGCGAAAATCACGAGAATGCTTCGCATTCTCCTTCAATGTTTTACTCTATGGCATTTTTCTAAAACGCAAAAAATAGGGCAGAGAACTTTCATTCTCTGCCCCTGCATTTTACGTTATCATACGGTTGCTTTCTGTCTGTCCACAGCCTCAGCGATATACTCCTCCACTTTCTCCTTCGGAATAGCGAGAGCAAGAGACATCTCACTGTAGAGAAGCTCCTCCGCCTTATGGAGATACTGCTCGTCTGAGGAAAGTACCTTTTTCCCTTCGTTGATACGGCTCTTCTTGCGCTGGTAAAGGGTTTTAATGATCTGGACCAGACTCTTGGAATCATAGGTGCGGATCGCGTCCTTGTAGGTCTGCTCCCTGCGTTTTTCCTCCTGAATCCACACGGTATCGATTTCCGTGATGTGTTCGATCAGCTTTTCCGCCTCGTCTTTATTCATGATCCTTCGCATAACGATCTTATCGTTATTGACAGGCGTGTAAATCGTGCTCGCCTTTTCAAAGACGGGTTCCAGAACATAGTACTTTTTCTCTTTATCCATTCGATCGATCGGATTATCCGTAATATCGATCACACGACATACCCCATGTCCGCCGCACATAATCAGTTCGC
>CAZUZZ010000388.1:0-1732 GCA_964625055.1 uncultured Bacteroides sp.
CGGCAGTTCCCGTATGCTGCGGTTCCGCTTACAGAAATAAAGGTGTGCAGAAGCTTTTGGACGCTGTCCTTGAGTATATGCCTGCACCTACCGATATCGAGGCGATCAAGGGTACCGATATGGAGGGCAATGAGATCGTGAGACATTCCTCTGATGAGGAGCCTTTCTCCGCACTTGCTTTCAAGATCATGGCAGATCCCTTCGTGGGTAAGCTGGCATTCTTCCGCGTGTACTCCGGTACCTGTAATTCCGGTTCCTATGTGTACAATGCGACGAAGGATAAGAAAGAACGTATCGGACGTATCCTGCAGATGCACGCAAATAAGAGAGCGGAGCTTGACAAAGTGTACTCCGGTGATATTGCGGCAGCAGTAGGGTTTAAGTTCACTTCAACCGGTGATACTATTTGTGATGAGCAGCATCCGGTTATCCTGGAGTCCATGGAGTTCCCGGAGCCCGTTATCGAGCTGGCGATCGAGCCCAAGACCAAAGCCGGTCAGGGCAAGATGGGAGAGGCTTTGGCAAAGCTTGCCGAGGAGGATCCTACTTTCCGTGCACACACGGATCAGGAGACCGGCCAGACCATCATCGCAGGTATGGGCGAGCTGCACCTGGAGATCATCGTAGACAGATTGCTGCGTGAGTTCAAGGTGGAGGCTAACGTGGGTGCACCTCAGGTTGCATACAAGGAGACCTTTACCAAGCCTGTGGATCAGGAATACAAATATGCGAAGCAGTCCGGTGGTCGTGGACAGTACGGTCACTGTAAAGTTAAGTTCGAGCCTATGGATCCCAACGGCGAGGAGACCTTTAAGTTTGAGACCTCTGTAGTCGGCGGTGCGATCCCGAAGGAGTATATCCCGGCGGTCGGCGAAGGTATCGAGGAGGCTTCCAAAGCAGGTATCCTCGGCGGATTCCCGGTACTTGGCGTATCTGCTAATGTATACGACGGTTCCTACCATGAGGTCGACTCTTCCGAGATGGCTTTCCACATCGCAGGCTCCATGTGCTTCAAGGAAGCTATGAAGAAGGCGAATCCTGTACTGCTTGAGCCTATCATGAAGGTTGAGGTTACGATGCCTGAGGAGTATATGGGTGACGTTATCGGCGACATCAACTCCCGTCGCGGACGGATCGAGGGTATGGATGACATCGGCGGCGGCAAGATGGTAAGAGGTTTTGTACCGCTTGCTGAGATGTTCGGTTATTCCACCGATCTGCGTTCCAAGACACAGGGTCGTGGTAACTATTCCATGTTCTTTGAGAAGTACGAGCAGGTGCCGAAGAGTGTACAGGAAAAAGTATTAGCGGCAAAAGCTAAATAATGCTTGAAAAACTTGGCAATCTTTAATATAATCAATGATAGTGAACTCTATTATAATTTGGTAACAAGGTAAGTAAATCAATTTAAGGAGGACTTTAGAAATGGCTAAAGCTAAATTTGAGAGAAACAAACCCCATTGTAATATTGGTACCATCGGTCACGTTGACCATGGTAAGACAACTCTGACAGCAGCGATCACAAAGGTGCTTTCCGAGAGAGTTGCAGGTAACACTGCTACCGATTTCGAGAACATCGATAAGGCTCCCGAGGAGAGAGAGAGAGGTATCACCATCTCTACCGCTCACGTTGAGTATGAGACAGACAAGAGACATTATGCACACGTTGACTGCCCTGGCCATGCTGACTACGTTAAGAACATGATCACCGGTGCTGCTCAGATGGACGGCG
>CAZUZZ010000389.1:0-1723 GCA_964625055.1 uncultured Bacteroides sp.
CAATCTGGAGTTCTTATCTGAGATATATCGGTGCGGGCGCGATCGCAACGGGAGGTATCATTTCCCTGATCAAATCGCTTCCCCTCATCATTACCACTTTCCGGGATTCCCTTAAGAGCATGAAGGGCGGAAAGAATACGAGTGATGCGAGAACGGCACAGGATCTGCCTATGAGTATAGTGTTGGCCGGTATTGCGGCAATGGTAGTCATTATCTGGCTCGTTCCGGCGATTCCTGTGAATTTCCTTGGCGCGCTGCTCATTGTGGTATTTGGTTTCTTCTTTGCAACAGTATCTTCCCGTATGGTAGGTTTGATCGGCAGTTCCAATAACCCGGTATCCGGCATGGCGATCGCGACTCTTCTGATTGCTACGATCACCATTAAGGCTGCAGGGGACAGCGGTATCACAGGTATGATGGGTGCCATTGCGATCGGATCTGTTATCTGTATCGTGGCTGCAATTGCGGGCGATACTTCACAGGATTTAAAGACCGGTTTCCTGCTGGGCGCTACACCTAAGAAACAGCAGATCGGTGAGCTGATCGGTGTGATAGCATCCGGCCTTGCCATCGGTGGTGTACTGTATCTGTTAAATGCGGCATGGGGTTACGGCGGTGCGGAAGTTCCCGCTCCTCAGGCTACTCTGATGAAGATGATCGTAGAAGGTATCATGGGTGGTAACCTTCCTTGGACACTGGTATTTATCGGCGTATTCCTGGCACTGGGCCTGGAGATCTTACGAGTTCCGGTGATGCCTTTTGCCATTGGTCTGTACCTGCCTATTTATCTGAATGCAAGCATCATGATCGGCGGCGTTGTACGTATGCTCATGGATGGACGTAAGAAGGTGGATAATGAGACGAAGGAGCGTCAGGCCACCGACGGTACACTGTACTGCGCAGGTATGATCGCGGGCGAGGGCCTGGTCGGTATCCTGCTTGCACTTCTGGCAGTCGGAGGCATTGACATGGATCTGTCGTTCAATTTGGGCAACATCGGCGGCGTTGCGCTGATGGTAGTAATGATTCTCTGTCTTCTGAAGTTCTCCATGTGGAAAAAGAGTAAGAACTGATGAAGAAAAAGGAGAAGCAGAAAAACTACCTTGATCTGATCCCGGAACGGGCGCCGGAGCTTACATGGAATACGGACGAGGAGGGCATCGTCGTTCTGGAGGTGGAAAACACGGGCATTTTTAACCGCATTGCCCAGAAGTGTTTTAAGAGGCCGAAATATACCAAGGTGCATATGGAGAAATACGGCAGCTTCCTGTGGCCGCTGATTGACGGAGAACGCACGGTGATGGAGCTGGCGGATCTTCAAAAAGCGGAGTTCGGAGAAGAAGTGGAGCCGTTATATCCCAGAGTAGTGAAGTATATGCAGATCATGGAGAGTGATCGGTTTATCAAATTTATAGACAGCTAGAATAAGATACCCCGCCGGAGACGGCGGGGTGATTTGGCATCATGGTTACTGACAGAGACAGATTGGAATTTTAGGGAGAACAAAAATGGAGTATATTGGATAAATATATTAACTCTTCTATTGCTACGAAAGCAATCAAATTGTAAAGGAGATATTCTTATGGGAAAATGGAGCCAGGAAGCTGAGAACTGCTTTTGCCGAATGGATCGATAACGGACATAACAATTTTGAGGATGAAAACACTATAATTCTATGCATAGAATTGACGGATGGACTATTGCTTTCACATGGTACAAGGTA
>CAZUZZ010000390.1:0-1716 GCA_964625055.1 uncultured Bacteroides sp.
CTTCCCTCTTTTCGGGAAAAATGGTAAACTGTTAGAAAATAAGCAGAAATCTTTTACAGACAAGGAGTGCCCATGTCAACCTTAAAAATACACCATATCGGCTATTTAGTCAAAAAAATAGAAAAAGCCAGGCAGACCTTCGAGGCTCTCGGCTATCACACGGAGCAGGATACCGTCTACGACGATATCCGCAAAGTGGATATCTGTTTCCTCGTGAAGGACGGCTATCGCATCGAGCTGGTCTCCCCGGTCTCCGAAGATTCCGTCGTGGCAGGCCTTATCAAAAAATACAAAAACGCTCCCTACCACATCTGCTATGAGACCGCCGACTACGAAAGCGCCTGTGCCGAACTGACTGCGAACGGCTTTCTGGCTATCGACACGCCCACTCCCGCGCCTGCTCTGGGCGGCCGCGAGGTGACGTTCTTTTCCAGCGCCCTGATCGGCATGGTAGAGCTTTTGATCACTGTGTGATGTCATTTCTGATATACATGGTGATCGTCCCGCACTTTTTCTCTGTAAAATCTGACAGATCCAGACTGGGCTCGTAGCACCAGTGCCGGTCCTCCTGATTGTACATCACGACCACATCAATATCCTCAAACGCCGACTCCTCGTCCTCTCTCGGTCCGTAGGAACGGTTGATCTTCTTTTCCTCTTCCTCCCAATAAAACACCTCATCGTATCCATGGATCCGGAACCAGTGGTACATCGTCTTATTGCCCTCCAGATTGGGCGCAAAACAGGACAATACCCGTCTGTCGGTTCCTCCCACCAGCTCCAGGGTGGACTCCATCATCGTCCGGATGCTCTCACCCCGATAGGCGAAATACCTCGCTTCCCGCAGCACAACCCTGCCATGAGCCGCCAGCATCAGAAGCAGACAAAGAAAATAGGCAATCCGCCGCTTGCCGCTCAAGGGGCGGAAATTACAGCCCACGATCACAAAGAAAAAGGCAAAGCCCAGTACGCTTGGCAGAATATAGCGTTCCTCCAGCGCAGTCTTACTGTAGGTGATGCACTGGGGCAGAATGATCGCCGCCGCAAGCAGCGCCTCCCACAGAAGCTTTTTCGCGTGTTCCCAGTAAGTCAGAAAAATCAACCCCAGCAAAATCCCAAATCTCACATACCATTTCAGATCCGCCCGCGCCGCGTCACGCCACACCTGCATATACTGAGAAAGGGACAGACTCTCATCCAATCCCACATAGGAATAATTGTTGGTACCGACCACAAAGACGATCAAAAGCATCTCCACCGTAAAGATCACACCGATCGCAAGCAGATAGGGAAATCTGCATTTGATCGCTTCCCAGAGCCCCGTCACCGTCACCCGCTCACCCTGCATCTGCGCATACAGCACATACAGACCCACAAAGGGCAGCAGCAGGATAAAAGGTTCCTTGTAGATCGACATCAGGAAAAAGGCTCCCACGCTGGCAAAGGCATACCACCGTTTGTCCGTCTCCAGCCATTTGAGCAGCAGATAAAACCCCACCGCAAACAGCATCATATCGTAGGATTCCTGCGGACCCAGCTTCCACCACACCGCGGACTGATAACCCACCATCACCGTCAGGGAAAAGAGTCCGGCCGAGATCATATTGCATTTCATCTGTCTGGCACAATAATAAAGCGCTGAAAGCGCCGTCACGGTCTCCGCCGCCTTCACAACTGACATGGCTGTCAGATTTGTGCCGAACACAGCGGCCATCA
>CAZUZZ010000391.1:0-1714 GCA_964625055.1 uncultured Bacteroides sp.
AGCGCATTCACACGCATAAAGGAACTCGCATTGGCTATTATCTGTGCCTCTCCCGCATCCAAAAACAGAAGATGAAGTTTCTTTCCAAACAGATACACGACCGCCATGGCGATCAGCGAATACAGTAGGCCCAGCAGACTGCAGGCCTTCAAGCCTCTGTCGACCCGCTCCAGATCACCCGCGCCCACATTCTGTCCGCCGTAGGTAGCCATGGTGGAGCCCAGAGCGTCAAAGGGGCACACCAGCAGCATACTCACCTTACCGCCGGCAGTCACCGCCGCCACCGCATTGGAATCAATACTGTTCACCGAACTTTGCAGGATCACACTGCCGATCGCTGTGATAGAATACTGCAGACCCATGGGAATCCCCATGTTACAGAGTTTCTCCACATGATCCCGGCTCCATCTCCACTCATCTTTTGTCAGTTTGAGAATGACAAACTTTTTCCACATATAAAGAAGGCAGGCAATTCCCGCGATCGCCTGTGATACCACGGTAGCAACCGCCGCTCCCTCCACGCCCATGGAGAGCACCACAATGCAAAAAACATCGAGAAAAATATTTAATATGGCCGCCATCACCAAAAAGACCACCGGCGTTTTGCTGTCCCCCAGTGAACGCAGAATGGCTGCCGTCATGTTATAGAGAAACACCACCGGTATGCCCAAAAAGATAACGATGATATAGTTGTAGGAGCCGTTAATGATATTGGACGGCGTCCGCATGACCTGCAGGATCTGACGACAAAGCAGAGACACTATCACCGTGATGACCACCGCAAAGAGCACGGACAGCCATACACTGTTGGCTACAAATCTTTTGAGCGCCTCCTCATGTTTCGCTCCAAACGCCTGAGCGATGGGGATGGCAAAACCGTTGCAGACACCCATACAGAAACCAATGATCAGAAAGTTTACCGATCCGGTAGCGCCTACCGCCGCCAGAGCGTCCACTCCAAGATATTGTCCTACGATGATCGCATCCACCATACTGTAGAACTGCTGAAAGATCAGCCCGAATAAAAGGGGCACAGCAAATCCCAGGATCAGCCTCATGGGACTGCCCTTTGTCATATCTTTTTCCATAATATTACTCCTCTAACATTATCCCCTAATATCACTATCTAACAGATGACAAAATTTTTAATATTTTTTATTTTAAGAGCGCTTCCGCCAGCTGGCGAAGCTGCGCCTCCGACTCCCCGTTCAGCGTAGACTTGATCGTCACCACAGGCCCTAAAAGGGTGATCTCCTTCATGCCCTCCAGCGCCTCTCTCATGATCTTACCCGCCATGGGTGCCCAACTTCCGTTCTCCACAAGCCCTACCGTGCGCTTCTGATAGCTTTTAGATCTCAGGTGCGCTAAAAAGCTCTCCATGCAGGGGAACACGCCCGCATCGTAGGTTGCAGCCGCCAGCACCATCCTGTCATAGCGGAAAGCATCCTCGATCACCTCCGCCATATCCTCTCTGGCCAGATCGGATACCACCACCTTCGGTGCACCCAGTTCACGAAGCATTTCCGCCAGTTTTTCCGCCGCCGCCCTCGTATTGCCGTGAATGGACGCATAAGCGATCAGAATGCCCGCATCCTCCGGCGTATAACTGCTCCAGGTCTGGTATTTATCTATATAATAGCCTAAGTTCTCTTTCAGGATCGGCCCGTGGAGGGGACAGATCATCTGTATATCCAGCGCCGCCGCCTTCTTTAAG
>CAZUZZ010000392.1:0-1712 GCA_964625055.1 uncultured Bacteroides sp.
TGGCAGAATAGAGTACAAGTCTCTGGACGATCAGAAAATACGCAGTACAGGATGGGAGCCGTATGGATGGAAATGGGGGATCGTGATAGGAATCCTTCTTGTTCTGTCGATACTGATCATAAATGCTCCCGGAATTTATCGTCGATTACAAATGAATCGCCAGCAAACTGCGGAAGCTGTAAGGCGAACAGAACAGACAGAGGAGAACTCGTTAATTTCTGATCTGCAGCAGAAACAAGATATAAATGAGGAAGAGGAACTTGCTTTTTCGGGCGTCTTAGAAAAGTTTGTGGCAAATGTGTTTCAGTGTCCGGCGGAGAATGTTCCTGACAGTCAACTGGGAAAGATACAGCAGCTGGTGATAGATCACAATTCTGAAGTGTGGAAGATAGGCTACAGTTTTGAACCTCCTGCGGGCGATATGCTCAAAAGCACGGAAGTGGATATGAAAGAGCAGTTTGGAGAGCAGTTTGTATGGTATGAAGTTTCGTTTGAGGAAAAACTTAACCTGAGTTGTCTGCGGCGGTTTTCAAACTTAAAAAAACTGGATGTATATACTCCGGTTTCTGAGACAGATATCAAAGGACTGCCGCTTGAGAGTATCAGTGCTTATTTTGATGATCCGAGATCTGCGGCAGAAGTGCTGGAACATCCGGAAAATATCAAAGAGTTAGGGTTTAATAGCGGAGTAGACAGTCTGGAGGGTATAGAATTATTTGAAAACCTGGAAACGCTCTTCATTGGTTATTCGGAAATCGATAACATCGATTCGTTGATCCATTTGCAAAACTTAAAGAATCTGTCACTGGACATTGATGAAAATTTGAATGATTTTACGGTTCTTGAAAAATTATCAAATCTGGAGAAGATTTTTCTGGAGACGAATGGGTTGAAAAGACTCGATTTTGTCGGCAAATTGGATCATTTGAATACTTTGCATATTTATGGAGGCAATCTGCGAAGCTTGGCCGGCCTGGAGAATTGCAGCGCATTAGAATCGTTATTGATCATTGATTGTTTTGACATAAAGAATATGAGTGCGGTGGCAGAACTTAAAAATCTGCAGGAGCTCGTGCTGGATGTACCCTATGGATGCTCCGAGCCGGAGTTGGATCAACTGACCCAGTTAAGAAAGTTGACGATCAATAATATGGAGGATTGTTCTTTCATACAGAATATGCCAAACTTGACGGAGCTTCATTTGAGCGGATGTACTCTGTCGAAAGCTCCGGATGTATCAAATCTTTCTTCTTTGAGAGTGCTTTCCTGTACTATCGCAACTCCGTATTTAATGGATATTGAGACAATAAAATCCTTTGAAATGATCGAGTGTCTGGATATACATGGATCAAACACCTATGATGATATTTCCGGAATTTTTCAAATGCCGAATCTGAAGAAACTTAATATCAGCGGCATGGATTGTGAAATAAATTTCGATGCAGTCGCAGAAAATCCTTCTCTGGAAGTTTTGTATATGGAGGATATGTATCTGTACGAAAATGCATGGGAGGAGACCCATTATGGGATGACTTCGGTTTATTATGATGAAGTGGCTTTGGATGAACATATGGATTTTGTCAAAAAGTTTCCGGGTTTAAAAGAGCTTTATGTTAGTGAAAACAATCTGACGGATCTGTCTTTTGCCGAAGATCTGCAGGCGTTGGAGGTTCTGGATATTACAGATAATTATATTACGGAGCTTCGACCGC
>CAZUZZ010000393.1:0-1698 GCA_964625055.1 uncultured Bacteroides sp.
ATTGACGGTAAGGATGTCATCGTTATCGACGATATGATCTCCTCCGGCGGCAGTATGATCGACACTGCCAGACAGCTGAAGAAAATGAATGCCAAGCGAGTCTTTGTCTGCTGTACCTTCGGGCTCTTTACGGATGGTCTTTCGGCCTTCGATGCCGCATACGAAAGCTGCTATATCGACCGTATCGTGACCACTAATCTGTGCTATCAGCCCCCGGAGCTTCGGGAGAAGCCCTATTACATAGAGGCGGATATGAGCAAATTTATTGCTTCCATCATCGACTTTATGAACCACGACGCCTCCATGGCAAACATCTATACACCCACGGATAAGATCCATCAGATCCTGTCCAAATATAATAACCGCGAAGTAAGCGGACTGGACATCTGACGTAAATGCAAAAACTGCCGTCCTGTTTTATACAGGTACGGCAGTTTTCTTTACATTACCATACATCCTTCGCCGCCGGGAAGGTCAAAAGCACCTTAAACAGATCCCCGTCCAGCTCGATCTCAAAGCTTCCCTTCTGTGCCAGAGTCAGATTTTTAGCTATGGAGAGTCCCAATCCGCTGCCCTCCGTGGTTCTGGATTCATCGCCTCTGATAAAGCGTTCCGTAAGCTCCTCCGGCTTACAGTTCAGATAATTCTCCGAAATATTCTTGATGCTTACCTGCACGCTCTCTTTCTCTTCGCCGACCTGATCCATGGAAACATACACACGCGTCCCGGGCATAGCATACTTGTAGATATTGTTGAACAGATTCTCCATCACCCGCCAGATCCTGCGGCTGTCCGCCTCGATCATCGCCTGCTTCGTATTCACATTCATCACCGTGACCAATCCCTTTTCCTCAAACTTCTCGGAAAATTCCCCGATGGTCTGATTCATCAGTTCGGTCAGGTTGATCCGTTCAAAATGCAGGCTGATATTGCCTGAGGTGATCTTGCTGGCCTCCACCAGATCGTCCGTAAGCTGCTTTAACCGCTGGGATTTCTCATCCAGCACCCGGATATAGTTCTGTGCCTTCTCACTCCCCACCTGCTCTCTCTTTAACAGATCCACATAATTGATAATGGAGGTGAGCGGCGTCTTGATGTCGTGGGACACATTGGTGATCAGATCCGCTTTCATGCGCTCATCCTTCATGCTGATCTCCACGGCCTCCTGAATGCCCTTCCCGATGCTGTTGACGGATGCCGCAAGGATCTTATTATCACCGTGCAGATCCTCCATATCGATCTGATGCTCCACCCGGCCTGCGGCAATGATCTCTATGCCCTTCACGATATCCTGCCGTTCCTTCGCATCCTTATAGAGCAAAACACCCACGATCGCGTCTATTACCACCAGAAAGAAGAGCAGAAGCATATCGATATCGCCCCATTTGGATACCAGAAACATCAGCAGCAGATTCAGGAAAATGACCGCAGTGTAGGGCACCCATGTCCGAAGCACGATACCGCTGTTATCGTACACCTTCCAGGCACATTGTTTCAACCAGTTGATCAGGCGGCACAGATAAGAATTTCCCCAGAACGTCCGCGCCTTGATCCGTCTGACCAGACTGTAAAAGAAAAAGGTAAATAACACGTCTGCCGCAAAGACGGCAAGAAGTGCAACAATCTTAAACCAATTCTCATGAACCGCCTCCCGATAAAAGTCAAAATCCGTGGGATCGATCCCTCCGACCGCCGCCA
>CAZUZZ010000394.1:0-1695 GCA_964625055.1 uncultured Bacteroides sp.
CTGCGCCAGAGAACTGGGAGAGAGGGTGCTTGCGGAGACAGCCAGATACGGGAACGGGCTGTTGGGGCTGTACCACATTTCCTGTAAGGATCTGCAAAGGATCGAAGGGATAGGGGAGGTGAAGGCGATCCAGTTGAAGGCAATGGCCGAGTTCGCCAGAAGAATGGCCCGGGCGAAAGCCAAAAGCAGGCTTTCCTTTCACGATCCCTATTCTGTGGCGGATTATTATATGGAGCGTTTCCGGCATGAGAGTGTGGAATATATCCTGCTCTTACTGCTGGACACGGGAATGCACCTGACGGGGGAGGAAATCCTCTCCAAGGGCACGGTCAATGCGTCCCTTCTCTCGCCGAGAGAGGTCTTTATTCAGGCATTTCGGGGCGGGGCGGCGGGAATCATGCTGCTGCATAATCATCCCGGGGGAGATCCCACGCCCAGCGAAAATGATCTGAAAATCACCGGCCGGATCGCGCGTGCAGGAGCGCTTGCGGATATCCCGCTCCTGGATCATATCATCCTTGGGGATAACCGCTATCTCAGCTTTAAAGAGAGTAATCTGCTGTCAGATATGACATATTTTGAAGAGGCAATATGAAGAAAGGGGTAAAATCACCTTGGCAAACAATGCATTTGGAATTGATCTAGGCACCAGCAATATCAAGATATATAACCGCGCGGACGACGATGTCTTTGTGGAGAAGAACATGATAGCCATCGAGAACAAAAAAACGCTCTTCGCCTATGGCGACGCGGCTTTTGAGATGTATGAGAAGGCGCCCAGCAACATCAATATCACCTATCCTCTGAGCAACGGTTTGATTGCGGAAATCCAGAATATGGAGACGCTGATCAAATACTTTTTAAACGGTATGATGAGAAATAATGTGCGTCCCGCAGATTATTATATTGCTGTGCCCTGGGATGTGACGGAAGTGGAGAAGCGCGCTTTCAAGGATCTGATCAAGGAATCCAACGTGAAGGCGAAAAAGGTCATGGTGGTGGATAAGGCTGTGGCGGACGGTCTGGGCCTGGGGATCGATGTGAAAAATTCTCAGGGTGTTCTGGTGGTCAATGTGGGCTTTGACACCACGGAGATCTCGATCCTTTCTCTGGGCGGTATCGTGTTGAGCCGTCTGATCAAAGTGGGCGGACGGAAGTTTGACGAGGCTATCAAGGCGGCGGTGCGTCGGGAGTACAGCCTGATCATCGGCGGGAAGACAGCGGAGATCGTCAAGACCTCCCTGCTGGATTTAGAAGAGCAGAGAACAGGCGCGGTGGTCTACGGAAGGGATATTGTGACCGGGCTTCCGGTGGAGCGTGAGATTCCCACAGCTTTAGTGGACGAGTGTCTGGTAGAGCATTTTAACTCGATCATAGATAACATTAAGGTGATCCTGGAACGGACACCGCCCGAGCTTGCGGCAGATATCTACCGGCACGGGCTTTATCTAACAGGGGGCGCTTCCCAGGTTAGTAAGCTTGCGCAGCTTATGAGCAAGGGTACGGGACTGCAGGTGAATGTCTCCGAAAATCCCATGACCAGTGTGGCGCTGGGACTTGGAAAGATCATCAAGGAAGACAATTATAAAACGGTAGCATACGCGATAGAAGGAATGAGTAGATGAGTCCAATCGTCAAAAGAAAAGGAGAAAAATTTACGTTACCCGGTAAATATCTCCTTTTTATTTTAACAAT
>CAZUZZ010000395.1:0-1689 GCA_964625055.1 uncultured Bacteroides sp.
ATTACGAGAAGATCAAGTCTTATATGCGTTTCTACAAGCGGGCCTATCTGACGATCGCGGGTGTGATCGCAGTGCTGGGAATCGCGATTTCCCCGTTTTTAAAGTACATCCTGAAAAACCCGGGATCCCTTACGGTGCAGGAACTGACGCTTTACTATTATCTGTTTTTGTTTAACACGGTCATCAGTTATTTTGTCACCTACAAGTACAGCCTGGTGAACGCGGAACAGAAGAACTATATCCAGACGAACATCATCACCCTGACAAAAATGGCGGTGGCTCTGGCGCAGATCAGCGTGTTGTTTCTTACCCGTAATTTTCTTTATTATCTGCTGGCACAGTCCCTTGTGGAACTGCTGCAAAAGATTTTTGTGACGGTCTATCTGAACAGGCTCTATCCCTATCTGCGGGAGAAAGATGTGAAGCGGCTGACGGCGGAGGAGACGCAGGTGGTGGCCACCAAGACGAAGGCGCTCATTTGCCATAAGATCGGGGATGTGGCGAGACTGCAGACGGATAAGATCATTATTTCCTCCTTCGTCAATGTGGATACAGCGGCAATCGTGGACAACTATCTCTATATCACCACCTATGTGGGGAATTTTGTGAACATTATTTTTGACTCGGTGATCTCGGGATTTGGCAATGTAGTGGCTACGGAATCCAAGGAGAGGCAGTATAGTCTCTTTAAGGTGTACCGTTTTTTTGCCTGCTGGCTGTATGGCTTTGGCGCGGTGGGATTTTTTCATCTGCTATCCCCTTTCATCGGCGGCGTGTGGCTGCATGACGAGGGCTGGATGCTTCCGCAGATCACGGTACTGCTTTTGGTGACGGATTTTTACTTTAAGGGAGGCCGTACGGTGCTTCTAAACTTCAAGATCGCCTCCGGCCTTTTTGAACAGGACAGGTATCTCCCGTTGGTGCAGGGCGCGCTCAATCTGGTAGTCTCCATTCTTCTGGTGCAGAGGATCGGCGTGACGGGGGTGTATGTGGGCACTTTGGTATCTGGCATTCTGGCGAACCTGATCCGCCCCGGCATTATCTACCGGGTCTGCTTTGAAAAGAAGGCATGGGCCTATTTCCGGGATTCCCTGAAATATATTGCAGTGATTCTTGCCGTGGGGGTCGTTGTCCTGCCGATACGGCATATGATCATGCAGGAGACTACAATCCTGACCTTTGCCGTGATGGTGGTGATCGTTTCTGTACTCTATAATGTGGTGTTTCTGGCGGTGTTTCACAGGACGGAGGAGTTTTCCTATCTTTGGGATGTGGCGGCCGCGAGGATACCGCTGCTTAAGAGGATTTCCGTGAGGAAAGGCTCTCAGAGGGGAGGGCGCGATGAATAAGATTCCTTTGATAGAGAATGCTTGTAAGGAATTGCTCAGTTACGGTGTCTGGGATGGACGGGCGAGATGCAGATACCTGGTCAAACGATATCTCCTGCGCAGGGAGACGGCAAAGGAGGATCTGATCTTCTGGCCTACCGGGCTGCTGGCGGCGGGATTGTGGAGTTGTCGGGAGGAGCTTATAAAAGACGGGGCGAAGCAGTTGATCGATATGATAGAGAATGCTTTGGCGGCGTATTATGGAAGATGGCTGAAAATGGATATGCCGATCATGGTGATAGACGACTTGCTTGCCGGTGAGACGCTTCTGAATGTTTATCAGGAAATGAGAGAACAGTCC
>CAZUZZ010000396.1:0-1685 GCA_964625055.1 uncultured Bacteroides sp.
AAGGGAATCGACAGGAAGCTCACCCAACAGGTTTTTCCTGTATTGTAGCCATTTTCGCATCATACTTTTTTTTCTCTAAAATGACTCTGATCATGGCCTCCTCATCCTGACTCGTACCCTCCTCCTCCAATTCGGTAAAAACCTGTTGGGTGAGCTTCCTGTCGATTCCCTTGCGCTGCAGATCCTGTTCTATGCGTGTCCTGCTCTTTCTTTCCAGATGATAGAGAATAAAATCCCTGGCATAGCGAAGATCATCTATATAGCCGTAAGACTCCACATATGCAATTGCCTCCTCGATACAGGTCTCCGGATAATCACCATCTCTTAGCTTCTCCCGCAGGCCAGCCGCAGTGTAATCTCTTTTCTGCAGCAGATTCATGGCCCTCTTTTTGGCACGTTTGGGCAGAATCTCCTCCTGAATCTCCCGCAGCTTCTCCTCTGGGATTTCTTCTCCCTCCCGGATGCCCATGCGTTTCAGTTCCCCCCTGTACAGCACAAAGGCAATCTCATTCTCTACATAAACCCGGTAACGGCCCCTGGATATCTCCGACAGCTGCGTGACGATCATGCTTCCGTATCCTTCTTAGCAGATTTCTCCTTAGCCGTCGGCTCCTTGACAGGTGCCGGCTCCACAAGATCCGTCTCCAGATTAAACAGCTCTCTGACTTTTCTCTCAACTTCATCACGCACAGCCGGATTATCCTTCAGATACTGCTTCGCATTCTCCCTGCCCTGTCCGATCTTATTCCCTTCATAGGCATACCATGCGCCGCTCTTATTGATAATGTTATTTTCCGCCGCCAGATCCAGAATATCGCCCACTGTGGAGATACCCTCTCCAAACATAATATCGAACTCCGCCTCTCTGAAGGGCGGCGCCACCTTATTCTTTACGACCTTAACCCTGGTCCTGTTACCGATCACTTCTCCTCCCTGCTTTAACGCCTCGATCCTTCTGACATCAAGCCGCACAGAGGAATAAAATTTCAGCGCACGCCCGCCTGTGGTTGTCTCCGGATTGCCGAACATAATACCCACTTTCTCGCGCAGCTGATTGATAAACACCACCGTACAGTTGGATTTGCTGATGACAGCCGTAAGTTTCCGAAGCGCCTGGGACATCAATCTGGCCTGCAGACCCACATGACTGTCTCCCATATCGCCGTCTATCTCCGCCTTGGGAACAAGGGCCGCCACAGAGTCCACCACAATGATATCGACGGCGCCGGAACGCACCATGGTCTCCGTGATCTCAAGGGCCTGCTCACCGCAATCCGGCTGAGAAATATACAGATTATCAATATCCACACCAATGTTTTTCGCATAGACAGGATCCAGTGCGTGCTCCGCATCAATAAATCCTGCAATGCCGCCCCTCTTCTGCACCTCAGCGATCATATGTAAGGTAACTGTGGTCTTACCACTGGATTCCGGACCATAGATCTCGATCACTCTGCCCTTCGGTATCCCGCCGAGTCCCAGCGCGATATCCAGACTCAAAGATCCCGTAGGGATCGTCTCCACATTCATCTGCACGGAGGGATCGCCCAGTTTCATCACGGCTCCCTTACCGAACTGTCTCTCTATCTGCCCTAAGGCCGCATCCAACGCTTTTAATTTTTCATCTCTTTCCATGATTCGCTCTCCTTTTCAGAACGTTTGTTCTAGTCATAGAATAAAACAAA
>CAZUZZ010000397.1:0-1666 GCA_964625055.1 uncultured Bacteroides sp.
ATTCCGCTGCTTCCTCTCCTGTGCAGATCTTATTGTCGTAGAGGGAATACTGCCCACGCACCGCCACAGGAGAGAGATTGGGCATCACCACATTGGCTCCCGCCCGCAATCCCATCTCTCTGCCCTGTGGATGGATTGTTCCCAGCGCTGTGGTGGCAGGGAGGAGACACAATGGCAGGGTCAGTCTGATAAGCGCAAGCAGAAGGAGCGTTTGCTCCAGTGTCCCTTGCGGGTACGCTGCAAAAGGTGTGTCGTGATGCGGTATAAAGGGACCGATGCCCACCATGTGGGGCTGAAATTCCCGCAGGAAACGCATATCCGCAATCAGATCGCCCGTACTCTGAAAGGGAGAACCCACCATAAAGCCAACACCTGTCTGGTAACCGATCTGCTTCAAGTTTTGTAAGCATTCCATACGGTATGCATGGCTTTGCTGCGGCGGATGCAGTTTCTCGTAGTGAGGGCGGGATGCCGTCTCATGCCGCAAAAGATAACGGTCGGCTCCCGCCTTATACCAGATCTCATAATCTTCCCGCGGTCGTTCTCCTAAAGAGAGCGTCACCGCGCAGTCTGAATATTTTTCTTTGATGGCAGAAACAACTTCCTCCACCCACTCGGTTGTGTGGTAAGCGTCCTCCCCGCCCTGCAGCACAAAAGTACGGAACCCCAGTTCATATCCCTGCTCACAGCAGGCGTAAATCTCCTCTTTGGAGAGCCTGTATCGCTCAGCGTTCGCATTGCTCCTGCGGATGCCGCAATAGAGGCAGTCATTTTTGCAGAAGCTGGAAATCTCGATCAATCCTCTGATATAGACATCGGTTCCGTAATGCTGTCTACGCACCTGATCCGCCCTGTGAAACAGATATTGTCTGTCATACTCACCCTCGATCAAAAAACGCCATTCATCATCGGAAATGTCGTTTCCCGCCGCCAGACTGTCAATCAGATCTGTCATATCTTATGCCTCCATGTAGTACAGAAAACCCCGACAGATCTTATCTATCGGGGTCACTAGCTGGGCTACAAGGATTCGAACCTTGAAATGACGGAGTCAGAGTCCGTTGCCTTACCGTTTGGCGATAGCCCATCAGCGTTACAACATGGAATTATACAGTATCTTTTATCAATTTGCAAGCCCTAAATTAAATTTTTTTAAAATATTTTACTTTGCAGGAAAGAATTGCCGCAAAACAACCAGAGTTTCGTTGTTTTGCAGCACTCCCTTTTTCTACAAAAATTCTACCTGTGCGGTTGGATGCTCCATGGAGCATTAAATCTCAAACATCAATTCGCCATAAGTCGGAATCGGCCAGATATCCTTATCTACTATCATTTCCAGTTCATCCGCAGGCGTACGCAGTTTTTCCATAACAGCCTTTACCGTATCTTTGTAGAAAAATGCCTGTGCTTTCACATCTTCCATAGCAGATGCCTGTGCCTCTACTTTTTTCAGTTCTGCAAGAGCTGCCTGCATAGCTGCTAACTTTTCACTGACATTCTTAAGAAGTTCAATCTGTATTGTGGCATCCGCTCCTGCTTCCTTTACCGCATTGACTGTATCTGCAAGCGTTTTCGTATATTTCACAACCGCCGGAACAATCTGTTTACCGGCCATATCAATCATGGTAAGAGCCTCAATGTTAATTGTCTTGGCATAAGTCTCATA
>CAZUZZ010000398.1:0-1643 GCA_964625055.1 uncultured Bacteroides sp.
CAGACCGTGAAGATCAGCGGCGTGGGAGAGAGCAAGGCGGAGAGTATGGTGGAGGATCTGATCAGGGAGCAGAGCAATCCTACGATAGCGACCTATGCGAAGACGGGGGAAGTGCATCTTCGGGTAACGGCTACGGCACCGGATGAAAAGGAAGCGAAGAAGCTGGTGAAACCGGTGATCAAGGAGCTGAAAGGCCGATTCGGCAACCATGTCTATACCACGGACAGCGATGTGACGTTGGAGAAGGCAGTGGTGGATCTGCTTGTGGCGAACAAGCTGACGGCTTGTACGGTGGAGTCCTGTACGGGAGGTATGCTCTCCGCCAGACTGATCAATGTGCCCGGCGTATCGGAGGTCTTTAAGTCCGGCTATGTGACCTACTCCAATAAATCCAAGCGCAGACTGTTAGGGATCAAGAAGAATATCCTGGTAAAGCATGGCGCGGTCAGTGAGCAGATCGCAAGAGAGATGGCGAAGACGGCGGCGGCCCTTGCCAGAGCCGACGTGAGCATTTCCACCACAGGAATTGCCGGACCTGACGGCGGGACGCCGGAAAAACCGGTGGGACTGGTATATATCGGCTGTAATGTGTGCGGTAGAATAACAGTGAAGGAATGCCATTTCCATGGCAGCCGGGAGAGGATCAGAGAGAGTACGGTGGCGGCGGCTCTTGCCCTGCTGCGGGAATGTATTTTGCAATATTACAGTGAAATGACCTTTGGCGGTAAGGAAAAGTAAGAAGGAGAAGACGATGAACGAATCTGATAATTTAGAAGGCCTGCAGGGAGAAGAGAAAAGAGAGAACACATACGGGAATCCCTACACATCCGAGAGCAGTGCAGATATCTATGCCACGCCGGATGTCACCGCAGCACCTGAGATCATAGAGACGGAAGTGGTAGATACCCACGGCCTTTTTTCCGGCAGTCAGCAGGAGACGAACGATCAGGAAAATTATTCTGCCAATCCTGCCAATCCGGGAAACAATATTTATCCGCCGGCTGATAATGGGTATGGCGGTTACGGCGGACAGTCTTATTACGGCAGTCAGCCGGGCAGCTATGGTGTGCAGCCGCCTTACGGGAACCAGCAGGATACCGGCTATGGCGTGCAGCCGCCTTATGGGAACCAGCAGGATACCGGCTATGGCGTGCAGCCGCCTTACGGGAACCAGCAGGATACCGGCTATGGTGTGCAGCCGCCTTACGGGGGTCAGCAGGGCGGCTACGGTGTGCAGCCTCCCTATGACAATCAACAGAGTGCCGGCTACGGCGGGCAGCCCTATTATGAGAGTCAGCAGGGCATGGGTTACGGCGGACAGCCGCCCTACGGCAATCAGCCGGGTTACGGTGGACAGCCTCCTTATGGGAATCAGCCGCCCTATAATAACCCTTACAGTCCCTATGCGATGCCGCAGAAGGGGCAGCATACAGGTCTGATCATAGGAATCGTCGTCGTGATCATCATCCTTTTTCTGGTTGCCGTGTTTGCCCTGGCAAGCAGAGCGGCGGATATGTTCTCCGAAAAAGAGAAAGAGGATCTCAGACGGGATGTGTACAGCTTTGACGATGCTTTTGACTTCGACGATGACGCTGATGCCGACGATGAGCAGAATGATTATTTCTATAATGATCATGATTACG
>CAZUZZ010000399.1:0-1636 GCA_964625055.1 uncultured Bacteroides sp.
GTGCATCTCTCGGACAGTCTGATGAAGCTGTCCTACAATCTCACTTCATCGGAGAGTGGGTCTTAGTGACAAGAGAGGACGCATAGAAAGAAAGGCAGGATGGCAATGGCCAGGGCAGATGAAACATTTAAACAGGCGCTGGTAGGGAAAAAGATCCCGATCTTAACGCTTGACAACAAATGGCATAAGCTTTTTACGAAGTCTGAATTTTCAGCAGAGCTGCAGGGAATGGAAATGCAGCTAAACGATCTGTTAAAACGGCAGGCGAAGGTCAATACCGAGAGCAAGGAAGTTAAGAAGCTGAAGAAAAAATTGATGGAAGACGTTGTGCTTTTAGCCGATGCGATGGGGGAGCATCCCACGAAAAAGCAGGAGAAATCCATGGAGGAGCATAAGCGTCTTATTGAAGAGTGCAATGAGAAGATGGATGCCTACGAGGAGGAGATGGTAGAGCTTCCAAGACAGATCAACCAGCTCAATAACCAGCTCATGCTCATCACTATGGATGTGTGCTACAAAAAGCTCCACCAGAGTACGGAGGAACTGACGGAGATTGAGGAATGGATCAGCGAGATCCGGAGGGAACTCAAAAAAAAGGTGGTCCGCAAGAAGGAAAAGGAAGCGGTGATCAACAGGCTCTATGCCTATATGCACGACATCTTTGGAGCGGAGGTGATCGAGCTTTTTGATATGCAGTATGATCCGGGGCAGAAAGATACAGAGACGCCGAAGTCGTAAGAGTTTGGCGTCTTTCTCACATTTTTGTCAGATTTTAGTCTGTTACATATTATGAAGTAAGGAGATCGTATATGTTGGAAAAATATCAGAGAGTGTACGCAGCGGTGAATCTTAGCGCCATCTTGGATAATATGGAGCGTATGCATAAAAATCTGCAGCCTGGAACTTTGATGATCGGTGTGATCAAGGCAGACGGTTACGGGCACGGCGCAATTCCCATCGGTAAGGAGCTGGAGAAGCTTTCTTATGTGTTCGGCCATGCTGTGGCCACGGCGGAGGAGGCCTTTAGTCTGAGGGAAGCCGGTCTGCAAAAGCCGATTTTGATATTGGGCTATACCTTTCCCTATTGCTATGAGGAGTTGATCGAGCAGGACATACGCCCCGCCGTCTTTCGCGCAGACACGCTCGTGGAGCTTGACGATTGTGCCAGGAGACTGGGGAAAAAGGCCATCGTGCATATCAAGGTGGACACGGGCATGAGCCGGGTGGGGATCCGACCGGATGAGGAAGGAATGTCCTTTTTGCGGCGGCTTTCGGAAATGCCCAATATTGCGGTGGAAGGCATATTCACCCATTTTGCCAGAGCAGATGAACAGGATAAACGATCTGCGAAAGAGCAGTTTGTGCGGTTTACCGGATTTGTGGAGGAGGCAGAACAGATCCTTGGTCGGACGATTCCAGTAAAACATTGTTCCAACAGTGCGGGGATTCTTACCATGCCGGAGGCCAATCTTTCTCTGGTGCGGGCGGGGATCACACTCTATGGATTGTCTCCATCGGCACAGGTTCCCAGGGAACTGCTTTCCCTGCGCCCTGCGCTTTCTCTGAAAAGCCACCTGGTCTATGTGAAGGAGGTGGAGGCGGGAACGCCGGTAAGCTACGGCGGCACCTATGTGAC
>CAZUZZ010000400.1:0-1635 GCA_964625055.1 uncultured Bacteroides sp.
TGGAAAGAGTTTCGGGCGGTGCGGGTTTGGAGAGGCGCAGCGTATGAGATTCATGTGAGCAATCCTGACGGCGTCATGAAGGGCGTCAAGGAAATCCGGGTGGATGGAGAATTAACTGACCGGATCGTACCGCAGGAAGCGGGCAGCAGGCATGAGGTTGAAATCGTATTAGGTTAACATAACAATAAGGAGGAAACGTGATGATTCAATTTGGAACGGGCGGCTGGAGAGCTGTCATCGGAGACGGATTTACCAAGGAAAATATTCAGATCCTGTCCAGAGCTATATGTGATAAGATGAAGAAGGAGAAAGTGGAGCAGGAGGGCATTGTGCTTGGCTACGACAGACGGTTTTTGTCCAAGGAGGCCATGCAGTGGGCGGCTCAGGTGTTCGCGGCGGAGGGAATCAAAGCATACCTGATCAACAAGTCGGCGCCTACGCCCCTTGTGATGTTCTATGTGATGAAACATGAGTTTCACTACGGCATGATGATCACGGCAAGCCACAATCCGGCAGTCTATAACGGAATCAAGGTATTCACTTACGGCGGCAGGGATGCTGACGAGGAGCAGACAGCCGATATCGAGCGTTACATCAATGAAGTGACGGATATCCCGGTGGACGAAATGAACTACGCCGAGGGGATTGAGAAGGGATTGATCGAGGAGATCTATCCGCTAAATGAATATCTGGACAGCATCATTGACACGGTGGATATGCAAAAGGTGAAGAATCGGGGCCTGAGAGTGGCGTTAGATCCGATGTACGGCGTCAGCGAGACATCCCTTAAGACTATTCTCATGACTGCCAGATGCGAGGTGGAGACGATCCATGAGCGCCACGACACGCTTTTCGGGGGCAAACTTCCGGCTCCTACGGCGGAGACACTGCGCGCTTTGCAGAATTATGTGATCGACAGACGCTGTGATCTGGGAATTGCCACAGACGGCGATGCGGACCGGATCGGTGTCATTGACGATAAGGGGAATTTCCTGCATCCCAATGATATACTGGTATTGTTGTATTATTATCTGGTAAAATATAAAGGCTGGCACGGCCCGGCGGTCAGAAATATCTGCACTACGCATTTGCTTGACCGGGTGGCGGAAAGCTTTGGGGAACAGTGCTATGAGGTGCCGGTCGGCTTTAAGCATATTTCCGCAAAAATGTACGCCACGGACGCTGTGATCGGCGGAGAATCCTCGGGCGGCATGGCGGTGCGGGGACACATCAAAGGAAAGGACGGCATTTATGCCTCCGCGCTTCTGGTGGAGATGATCGCCGTGACGGGCATGAAGCTGTCAGAGATCATGGAGACGATCCGCAGGGAATATGGCGGTATGGCGCTGGAGGAACGGGACTATCGTTTCAGCCCGCAAAGGAAGGAAGAGATCCGCAAACAGCTTCTGGAGGATAAGGAACTTCCGCAGATTCCCTATGAGATTGAGAGTGTCTCTTATCTGGACGGTTTAAAGATCTACTTAAAGGACGGGGGCTGGATTTCGGTCAGATTCTCCGGTACAGAGCCGCTTCTGCGCATTTTCTGCGAGATGAAAGACCGGGCCGCAGCGGCAGAATTCTGTGGAATATTTGAAAAATATCTGGCATTATAACCGTGTGAAGGAAATCACTAAA
>CAZUZZ010000401.1:0-1620 GCA_964625055.1 uncultured Bacteroides sp.
AGCGACGCAATGCGCTGTCCAAAGTCTCGTTCTCTTTTACGATTACGTTTGACATTCCCGCACCTGACCTCCCTTCAGTCCCCGAGTAAGTATTACGACTGATTGGGTTATTTACGTGTTCTCACACAAGTTAGATTATACCACATTTTAGGTATGAGTCAACCAAAAATTGCAATTTAGTTATTCTTGCTCCAAAAATTTACTGCGGTCACTTAATCTGCTCACCCAGCACTTTTGCACAAGCCGTCACAGCCTCATCCATCCCTGCGGGATTTTTACCGCCCGCCTGCGCCATGTTGGGACGACCGCCGCCGCCACCGCCTACAAGCGCCGCGATTCCCTTGATCAGATTGCCCGCATGAGCGCCCTTTGCCATCGCGCCCTCGGTAGCCATGGCGATCAGATTGACCTTACCCTCCTTCTCGGAGAGCAGCACCACCACGCCATCGCCCAGCTTTTCCTTCAACTGGTCTCCCAGCTCGCGCAAGCTGTTCATATCCACACCGGGCACCTTAGCCGCCAGAAGCTTCACGCCGTTTACTTCCTGCACCTGATCCATCACATCGCCCAGGGCATCCTTGGCCGCCTTACTCTTTAAGGACTCATTCTCGCTCTGCAATGCCTTAAGTTCCGCCATCAGGTGGGAAAGCCTTGAAAGAAGCTCCGTCGGGGCAGTCTTTACGATTGCGGCAGCCTTTACAAGCTCCTGTTCCATCTTCCCGTAATATTCCAACACGCCGTTTCCGGTCAGTGCCTCGATCCTTCTTACCCCGGCAGCCACACCGCTCTCCGATACGATCTTAAACAGGCGCACTTCTCCGGTATTGCCCACATGGGTACCGCCGCAAAGCTCAGTGGAGAAATCTCCCATCCTGACGACCCGTACCTCCTCGCCATACTTTTCCCCGAATAAAGCCATAGCCCCTGTCTTCTTCGCATCCTCAATGGACATTACCTCTGTCACCACAGGCAGTCCCATGCCGATCTGCTCATTGACGATCCGCTCTGTCTTTTCCAGTTCTTCCTTCGTCATCGCGGAGGAATGACTGAAATCGAAACGGAGCCTGTCACCGTTTACAAAAGAGCCCGCCTGCTCCACATGATTCCCCAGGACCACCTGCAACGCCTTTTGGAGAAGGTGGGTCGCGCTGTGGTTTTTGCAGGTATCGCTGCGCTTTGCTTCATTTACCTGTAAAACTGCCTTATCCCCTGTTTTCAGGCTTCCCTTTGTCACTTTGCCGATATGCCCGACACGATCGCCGGGGAGTTTAACGGTATCTTCCACCTCAAATTCACTCCCACCGCAGACAATGATTCCGGTATCCGCGCACTGCCCGCCCATGGTCGCATAAAAAGGTGTCTTATAGGTAATGACCGTTCCCTCTTCTCCTTCTTCCAGAGTATCCGCCCATTCTTTTCCGGTGCTTATCGCCGCAATATCACTCTCAGCCGTCAAGCTGTCATAACCCACAAATTCGCTGACAATGGATGCGTCCAGACTCTCGAAAAGCGCCGCGTTCTCCACAGAAAGTTTTGCCTCGAAATTCTGATTTTCCCTCGCCTTTTGCTTCTGCTCCTCCATCGCTTTCGCAAAGCCTTCTTCATCCACCTTGATTCCCT
>CAZUZZ010000402.1:0-1614 GCA_964625055.1 uncultured Bacteroides sp.
AGCCTGCAAATAAAAAGTCAAGACTAAATTGATGAACGTTGAAAATTTCATACAGGTTGAAAATTAGGTAACAAAATAAGACCACCACACCCGTGCTGGTCTAAAAATTAACGTGGATCATTAGGATTCTGGAAGAGATGCAAGATATTCTTTCACTCGTCCATAGTAGATTCTTAGAAACTTGTTGGCACCTGCGGTCATATAGACGTAGTAAGGCTTACCTTGCGCACGCTTCTTGTCTAAGAACTGATATACAGGGTCATCCAGTGGTTTTGTTTTAATCAAAGCATCCATTACCTGAAATAAGGTTTTTCTAAGGTCAGAAGAACCACGCTTTGAAGTAGGCACACTTTTTTGTTCGTAGGTTCCTGATTCATTAACACCAGGATCTACGCCAGCAAATGCAGTAATAGCACCTTTATGAGTAAAACGAGAAACGTCACCGATCTCAGCCATTAGTTGAGGACCAAGCGAAGAACCGACCCCTTTCATTGCCATAACGATAGGATATTCAGGGAGCTTAGAAGCAGTTTCATTCATGAGAGTGCGTAGTGACTCAACAGTTGTAGAGGCGCTATTAAGCTGGTCAACAGCCTGCCTGATGATAAGCTTTGTAATGTCATCCTTAGGAAGTACAGGAACAAGCTCCTTTGCTTTTCCATAGATTTCTTCAGCCTTTGACTGGCTGAAGTTGTACTTCTTGCGTTTGCACCAGTTTTGATAATGGTCAATAAAGGCATTTAGGGACATTTTACGGACACAGTCCACATGCCAGTATGAAGATGCAAAATCAACCCATTTCTGGCTGCCGTCACTGCGGGCGGGACTGTCAAAGTAAGCATTAACACCAGGATAGGTTTGATCAAGGATACCGATAAGATTATTCTTCATAGCCGTCTTATGTTTCATGTAAAAGCCGAATTGACGGTTCATGGTTTTAAGCTGATTACGTAATTCATCCATAACACTATACTGTTTGAGATTTTGCCACTTGTCAAGTGCATATCGGGCAATCTTAACGGCATCAGCTTTATCGGATTTGACTTTACGAAGGGAATCATTATCAAAGTCCTTAATAAGTTTTGGGTTAATGGCACTAACGAAAAGGTTTGCATTGGAAAGCTGATGGGCAAGGATTTCATAATAACGTCCTGTATGCTCCATTACGATTCGAGATTCACCTTCAACAGATTTGATGAGTTCTACAAGTGAATTGATATCACTGGTTGTGTGTTTGATTTCAAAAGGTGTGGAAACAATTTCTCCGAACGGCCGCATGATAGCAACCATACTTTTTCCTTTTGAAACATCGATACCTACTGCGTTCATAAATTTGTCACTCCTTAAAATTTGATTATGCAATGGATAAATACCAGTTTTACTCATTGCCTATTCAATCTACTGTGGTGTGACACGAACGTACCTAAGGCAGTTCAACCTGCATAAAACGAACGCTGCGAATGAGGAGCTGGTTATCAGTCTAATTTACGGACGCGAAGTCCAAGAAAGGAAGCCGACATACCTATTGCTCCATCATTATACAGCTTAAGCAACAAGATGGATAATTCCTTACTGGCTGTAAGGGATATTAACCATAAATATATTGTAGTAGAA
>CAZUZZ010000403.1:0-1608 GCA_964625055.1 uncultured Bacteroides sp.
TCCTTTTTTTAGCTCCATATAATTTTTGCTGAATACTGATAGCACTGCATTTGCCAAAAAAAAATCGGTCATTATATCACCTCAATGCAAAATAGTTCATGCACATTAATTATTATAGTTAATGTACATGAACTTGTCAAGGACCGATTTCCGATACTGCAGCGGAGATATGCCATAATATTTCTGAAAAGTTTCGCAGTAATAGCTTGCTCCGCAAAATCCGTGAGCGTAGGCAATCTCTGTAATGCTCGTGTCAGAATTTAGTAGGGCGTCGAGGCTTTTTCTGAGGCGCAGTTTTGCGAGATAGACCATGGGAGTTTCATGGAGATATTTTTTGAAAAGGAAAGAGCATCTGCTTTTACAGCAGATTCCGGACGAAGCCAGGTTCTCCAGTGTGATGCGCTGGAAATAATGTTCTTCCGTATAGGCGATCATGTTTCTTAAAGAAATCAATTCGTTCGATTCTTTTGCCGTGTTATCCATTTTGCCGTCTAAATTTTCGTATAGTATTTTCATGATCGACAAAAATTCCCCCGTCAAAGTAAAATAGGGCAGATCATATGCTCTTATTATATTGCGGGAAAGTCGATAAACTGTATGACCATAGGAGGTATTTTCCCTGCGGGAGGGGATTCCAAATTTGGGTTGCTTTGTGATACAGTAACATTATGGTTTATTACCATTCCTTTTGGCTGCCTATGTGCATTTGTGTTTAGGCTCCCGGTACTGCTTGTATATTTTGTATTAAACTTAGATGAAGTCATAAAATTACCGGCCGTATATCGGCATTATAGAAAATATGGCTGGGTAAAAAACATAACAAATCAATCTATCACGAGTTGAAAAAGGAAAAGGGAGGATAACAATGACGGAACAGGAAAAAATGAAGAACGGGTATCTCTGGGATGACGACGAAGAAAATATGGCTCTGCAGGCATATGCGAAGGGCATTGTGAATCAGTTTAACAGTCTGCCTCCGGAGTGCATGGAGGAACGCGCAGAGCTTCTTAAGGAATTATTCGGTAGTGTCGGAGAGAATGTATGGATTGTTCCTCCTCTTACGGCGGCAGTTGGAAAATATGTGTCAATTGGAGCGGGCACTTATGCCAATATGAATTTGACCCTGATCGACGACTGGAAAATAACGATTGGAAAGAATGTCCTGATAGGGCCTAATGTAACATTGAGTACAACAGGGCACCCGGTTCATCCGAACCATCGCGCGGACGGTATGTACTCCTTCCCCGTTACCATTGAGGACAACGTATGGATTGGAGCGAATGTCATTGTTTTGCCGGGCGTTACCATCGGAGAAAACTCTGTGATCGGCGCGGGTTCGGTTGTGACAAAGGATATACCGCCAAACGTGGTGGCGTTCGGAAGCCCGTGCAAAGTATACAGAGAAATCAACGAACACGACGATGAGTATTATTTTAAAGACAGACGGTTCGATGAACAGCCGGAATGATTGATTTACGGAGGGAAAGCAGATATGACAAACAGAGAGCGCAGAGACGCGCAGATGGCTTATATTTCGGATGACAGCGTTTTTGAGGAGCAGATGGTATGCAGAAGGATTCTGCAGAAATTGAATTTTATGGACCGCTC
>CAZUZZ010000404.1:0-1598 GCA_964625055.1 uncultured Bacteroides sp.
ATGGTGTTGATGAAAACCGAGTATGGTAAGATGAAGACCCATGAGCAGAATGCCGCGAAGGGCGACTTGTACACCACACCGGGAAGACCCTATGAGAATGCAAAAGCGGAACAGATCAGCACCAAGGGCGGCGTGATCGATCTTTTGATCCCCATTATCGCGCTGATCATCTGCTGTGTGATCGGTATGATCTACACGGGAGGCTTCTTTGCGGGGGAGGATTTTGTGACTGCATTTTCCAATTCCGATGCCTCCCTGGGCCTGACGCTTGGCAGTTTCTTCGGCCTGATCATCACCATCGTGCTCTACCAGATCCGCAGAGTGCTTTCCTTTAAGGATTGTATGGACTCGATTCCGGAGGGGTTCCGGGCGATGGTGCCGGCTATTTTGATTCTGACCTTTGCATGGACTTTGAAGGCGATGACGGACAGTCTGGGCGCAGATGTGTATGTGGCAGGACTTGTGGAGTCCAGCGCGGGCGCTTTATTGAATTTCCTGCCGGCGATCATTTTCCTGGTAGGGTGCTTTTTGGCTTTTGCAACCGGCACTTCCTGGGGTACCTTCGGTATCCTGATCCCTATTGTGGTGGCAGTGTTCCAGAACAGTAACCCGCAGCTCATGATCATTTCAATCTCGGCTTGTATGGCGGGCGCGGTCTGCGGAGATCATTGTTCTCCAATCTCGGATACCACGATCATGGCGTCTGCGGGAGCTCAGTGTGAGCACGTGAATCATGTCTCCACCCAGCTTCCCTACGCAGTTCTGGCGGCGGCGGTATCCTTTGTCACCTATATTGTGGCGGGATTTGTGCAGAATGCCTGGATTGCATTGCCGGTGGGTATCGTGCTGATGATCGCGGTGTTGTTTGCGATCCGAAACATCAGCGGTACTCTGGAAGAGCATAAATAGATACAGATTGACTATCCATCGCAGACGCGCTTGCGCTCCATTCCAAGCGTAACAGTGCTAAATTCGTGAAAAACCTTATTAAGCACTGACGCTTCCCAAGGGTCTGCTTATGGATATGTCAATCTGTACAATTTCCATGGCGTGTCAATAGACAGCCTCTACGTCTTTAATGCCGTCCCCTGTGATCCGGAATTGCCAGACAGCGTGACCGGGGATGCGGTGTTCGGTTAAATAATAAGTGCTATCAATCGAGGTAATGTAATAGGGTGTGCCGCCGCCGATAAAGTGTGCGTACACATTCTCGTAGCCGCCCTCTGCAAGTTTTGACAGGTCATCCGTGCGGATCATGGTGGCATAATCCTGATTCCCGGCGATGTCTGTGGAGACGGTGATATAGAAGCTTCCCTCGGCGATGGTAAGCTGTATCATTCCGGCGATGCTGTCAGGCACGGGATAGGTCTCCCGAATGGCAAAGGTACGTAGATCCGCCTGCAGGATGGCCGGTGAGCCGGGGATGCCGGCGACGAAATAGATTTGGTCTCCGTCGATGGTAAAGGAGCGCACATAGGCATCCTTCTCCGAGAGAGGTTGGACGCTTTTGTGTTCAGTGAGATACATATGGGAATCTCCCGGATCGTGGCGGCACAGGAACATTTCGCCGCTCATGGAGCTCCATACATAGAAGGTGT
>CAZUZZ010000405.1:0-1582 GCA_964625055.1 uncultured Bacteroides sp.
CTTTTCAGAATGAAAAGATCAAAGAGGCAGTGATGAAGCTGCTGCAGGAGAGGGATGGCCTGGCGCTGGGAATCTGTAACGGCTTCCAGGCGCTGATCAAGCTGGGACTGGTGCCTCACGGGGAGATCGTGGGACAGAAGGAGGATTCTCCTACGCTGACCTTTAACACGGTGAACCGTCATATTTCCAAGATGGCTTATCTTAAAGTGGTTTCCAACAAGTCTCCATGGCTTGCGGGCGCGGAACTTGGACAAACTTATGTAAACCCGGCGTCTCATGGCGAGGGAAGATTTGTGGCGCCGAAGGAGTGGATCGATAAGCTCTTTGCCAATGGGCAGGTGGCGACCCAGTATGCGGATGCGGATGGCAATGTTTCTATGGACGAGGAGTGGAATATCAACGGTTCCTATGCGGCCATCGAGGGAATCACCTCTCCCGACGGCAGATGCCTTGGCAAGATGGCGCACGCGGAGAGAAGAGGCGAGTCCGTGGCGATCAATATCTTCGGCAATCAGGATATGAAGATCTTTGAGAGCGGGGTAGCGTATTTTACATCATAAATATGTCAGGAATCCAGCACCAAACCCGAATAGACTGTGAGGGCAATTTGGAGTAGTCCGCAAAAGAGAATGAGAAGCAATGGAATGACCTTGAAATGGATGCAGCATCTCTGTTTTAAGGTCATTCTACGCAATAAACGAAATTGCGTTTATAAAAATTTTGAAAATTCATTGACGACGCTATTGCTGTATGATACTATTTTTGTAAAGCATATATTCTGTGAATCTAAGCGTGCACAGCGCATCTTATTTTTCTAAGGAACCATTCAGGAAATCTATGCTTTTGAATCCAATAAGCAGGCAAAAGCGGGAGATGGACTGAATATAAATAGTTGATTCTCCTGCGGAAAAGGAGAATGAAATGACAGGAAGAACGGAAATGAAAGAAATGGATGAGATGTCAGGAAAAATTTATACGATCAGGGATATCGAGGCTCTGCCGGAGGGCAAGCGGGCGGAATTGATCGACGGGCGGATGTATGAGATGGCGAGCCCGAGCCGGGTGCATCAGCGGCTTCTGGGTGAACTGTATAGGTTGATCGCCAATTATATCGAAGAGCGGGACGGTTCCTGCGAGGTGTACCTTGCGCCCTTCGCCGTGTATATCAATAACGATGAATATAATTATGTGGAACCGGATGTGTTGGTGATATGCGACGAGGAAAAGCTGGATGAGAAGGGCTGTCACGGAGCGCCGGACTGGGCGATAGAGATCGTGTCGCCCGGCAGTGTGAAGATGGATCGAAAAATAAAGCTGTTTAAGTACAGAACAGCGGGGGTGCGGGAATACTGGATCGTAGATCCCGCGGAAAGAACAGTTGAGGTACATTGTTTTTCAAGGGATGAGGAAAAGACATATACGTTTCAGGAAACCGTGCCTGCAGGTATCTATGAAGACTTTGCAATTGATTTCAGTAAATTTTTAAAATTTTTTCAGACCACTTGACATCTTTTTTGACAAGTGCTATTCTTATAGAAATTTAATGTGGTAAACCGTTGAAGCGGAGATAAAGGTGATGATG
>CAZUZZ010000406.1:0-1581 GCA_964625055.1 uncultured Bacteroides sp.
CGGTGACGACGCAGGAGCTTTTGGCGGCGCTCTCCGTATATCTCGTTATTGCGGCAGTCACCACGCCGATCGCAGTCTGTATCCTCGTCTGGATCATGAAAAATGAGGGACGCGAGGAGAGTGTGAGGATCCTGTTTCGGGGATCGGCAGAACAGAAGATGATTCCGGTACGTCCAGTGGCGTATGGGAATCCGGGCGGTGCGGTGCAGATGAACGAGACAGTACAGCAGGAGCATATGCTGAGCGTGCCCCTGATCGTTGCCGTGGTGCTGTGCCTGGCTTATATGAGCTTAGAATGGTTTCTGACATAATGCCGCAAAAAAACAGGCGTCCGTGGGACGCCTGTTTTTTGTCAGATCAATCCGCTGTGCCGATTACACGGACATATCGAAGTTTCCTCCGATGTGGGGATTGACTGACAGCTCCATAGCGGCAGCATCCATCATGCCTACGACCTGACTGCCTGTGGTTTCCGCCTGATCCAAAGTCTTGGAAAGCATTGCCACACCATAGGCGTCATTGGTCTTCGCAGTGGACATAGCCATGGACAATCTAGCGATATCCATACGATCACCTGACCTTTCTGCGTGTATTTTACCGCTGATTTATATTATATCATGTATATGCTGAGTTTACGACTATAATATTATGATCTCAGATGCCAATACACTAAAACATTTAAGAAAGAATTACGCAGTAATTCTTTAGATGCAGACTGCCGAGTCTGCGTCTATAATATTGTGATCTCAAATGCCAATACACTAAAACATTTAAGAAAGAATTACGCAGTAATTCTTTAGATGCAGACTGCCGAGTCTGCATCTGTGCAAAATGTCTAAAATTTCAAAATCCTCTAAAACGTCAAAAATCTAATAAATTCCACAAAAAAAACAAGATTACAGGTAGATTTTTTTGTGGATATAGATTAAAATAGGAAATAGATTTTGACTTTTTACAAGAATTAGGTTGTGGGGCATAGTGCATTGTTACGAAACACAAGAGGGGTGGCGGAATGATTTCTAATCAGATTTTGCAGAATACGATAGAGGGCTTGAAGGCGATCGCGAGAGTGGATCTTTGCGTGATGGATGTGGACGGAAAAGCGGCGGCCATGACCTCAGAGGAGATGGAGCGGTGCGGCAGGGCTGCTGCAGAATTTGCTGAATCCCCGGCGGATTCCCAGGAGATCCAGGGGTATCAGTACTTTAAGATATTCGATGAGCAGCAGCTGGAGTACATATTGGTGGCAGGCGGCGTGGGCGAGGACGTCTACATGGTAGGCAAGATGGTGGCATTTCAGATCCAGAATCTCCTCGTTGCCTACAAGGAGCGGTTTGACAAGGATAACTTCATTAAAAATCTGCTTTTGGATAATCTGCTTTTGGTGGATATATACAGTCGTGCGAAGAAGCTGCACATCCAGTCGGATGTCAGGCGAGTTGTGCTTATTGTAGAGACGGATAACGGCAAGGACTACAATGCCCTTGAGAGCGTGCGCGCCTACTTTGGCGTGAATAACAAGGATTTCATCACGGCTGTGGATGAAAATAACGTTATCGTGGTCAAGGATCTGTCCGAGGA
>CAZUZZ010000407.1:0-1580 GCA_964625055.1 uncultured Bacteroides sp.
AAAGGACACACATTTACAGTATGTCCTTTCTAGTATGTGAAGAATCCTATTTTTTTAATTTCCTAATTATTTGTTTTTTCCTGCCAATTCTTTCATTTCTTCGGCATTTTTCAACGCATTCTCCGTAATGCTGTCGCCTCCCAGCATCCGGGCCAGTTCCTCCACACTCTCTTTTCCCGAAAGCTCCCGGATCCCGGTTATGGATCTCTGATCCACGACCTGCTTTTCGATCACATAATGGGTGTCTGCCATCGCCGCGATCTGGGGCAGATGGGTGATGCAGATCAGCTGGTGACCCTTGCCCAGAATCCCCATCTTCTCAGATACCTTCCAGGCAGTCCTGCCGCTGATTCCTGTATCAATCTCATCAAAGATCAACGTCTCGATGTCATCCTTATCCGCAAGCACCGTTTTTAACGCCAGCATAATGCGGGAAAGCTCTCCGCCGCTGGCCACCTGCGCCAGTTCCCGCACCGGTTCACCCGGATTGGCAGAGATACGAAAACTGATCTGGTCAAACCCGTTTTCTCCCATCCATGCCTCTTCCGACTCCACATTGATCTCGAAAACTGCCTGTTCAAAATTCAGATCCAGCAGCGCCTGCCGCATCTGCTCCGCCAACGACTGCGCATTCTCTCTTCGCACATCGGAAATCTCTCTGCATAAGGACAGCGCCTCTTTTTTCAGCTGCTCCGTCTTTTCCAGCAGAGAAGCCCTGTAGGCATCATAATCCTGGTACTTTTCTATGGTTTCCAGCGCCCGCTCCCGGTATGCGAGAATCTCCTCCACCGAACTGCCATATTTAGACTTTAAATGGTTCAAAAGGTTTAACCGCTGCTCTGTCTGTGCAAACTGACTGCCGTCAAATTCCAGCTCGCCGAGATAGGCCGCCATTCCTCTGTTATAATCGTTTAAAAGACCATCTATGTCCAAAAGCTGTCTCTCGTATTCCTGCAAGGTCTCATCATAGATCGAGACGCTTCGGATCTCCCGGAGCGCCCGGGCGATCATGCTGCCTGCCCCGTTATCCTCATAT
This sequence comes from uncultured Bacteroides sp., assembly GCA_964625055.1. Taxonomy (GTDB): domain Bacteria; phylum Bacillota; class Clostridia; order Lachnospirales; family Lachnospiraceae; genus UBA3282. The sequence continues at coordinate 1,037 of CAZUZZ010000407.1, forward strand.
CCGCACAGGGTATGCGCACTGACTGCTGCCTCCTCGATCTTTCGGGCATTGTTCATTCTCTGATATGCCTTCTCGGCCTCCTCATCCTCCCCGGAAACAAGAGCTGCCTCCTCGATCTCCCGACACTCAAACTCCGCCAGAGAACATTCCCTTCTCCGGGTCTCCTCATCCATCTCGTTCTCGGACAATTCTTTCTCGTTCTTCCGATACCGGTGATAAATCTCCCGCAGCCTTGCCTTTTTCTCCTCCAAGGCTTCTCCCGCATAGGCGTCCAGTATCTCCATCTGTCTGTTCGCCCGCAAAAGAGACTGGTGCTCATGCTGTCCGTGGATATCGATCAGAATCTCCGCAAGCTGTCTGAGCTGTCTGGCTGTTACGGTCTCACCGCACACCTTGCAGACGCTGCGGTTTGGCAGAATCTTTCTCTGCAGGATCACCTGCCCTTCCTCCAGAGTAAGCTCCATATCCTGTATCGCCTTCTGTCTGGCCGCATCCTCCACCGTAAAGACCAGCTCCACCAGGGCATACTCCGCCCCGGAACGGA
>CAZUZZ010000408.1:0-1575 GCA_964625055.1 uncultured Bacteroides sp.
CCCGGCATCCATAAGGCCAAGAATAAGCTGGGAGATTATATGGTGGATGTGGCGGAGCGCACGCTGTCCGAGGTGGACGTGATCCTGTGGCTGGTGGAGCCCTCGGATTATATCGGCGCTGGGGAGCGGCATATCATCGAACAGCTGAAGAAGACAAAAACACCTGTTATTTTAGTAATTAATAAAATAGATACTGTAAAAAAGGAACTACTATTAACCTATATCGACGCCTACCGGAAGGAACTCGATTTTGCGGAGATCGTTCCGGTGTCGGCGCTTAAGAAGGACGGCCTGCAGGTGCTGGTGGATTGTATCATGAAATATCTGCCCTACGGGGAGGCCTTCTACGATGAGGATACGGTGACGGATCAGCCCATGCGGCAGATCGTGGCGGAGCTGATTCGGGAGAAGGCACTGCGCTGTCTGGAGGAGGAGATTCCCCATGGGATCGCCGTCACCATTGAGCAGATGAAATTTAAAAAGCGCATTGTGGACATCGAGGCCACCATCGTCTGCGAGCGGGATTCCCACAAGGGGATCATCATCGGCAAGCAGGGGAGTATGCTAAAGAAGATCGGTTCCCTGGCAAGGCGGGATATCGAGGATCTGGTGGAAAATCAGGTAAATTTAAAGCTCTGGGTGAAGGTGAAAAAGGATTGGCGTGACAGCGATTTTCTGCTCAAAAATTTTGGCTATAATCCGCAGGAGACAGAATAGAAACAGGCAAATCTGCGAACCCTATTTTTTGTGATACATCAAGAATTCAGGGGGCGTAAGATGAAGGAAATAAACTACTGGGAGCAGTTTATGGCCACGGGAAAGATCGAAGATTTTCTGGCCTATAAAAATGCGACGAGACAAGACGGGCAGCAGGAGACGAGAGAGGCAAAGGAGTATTCTCATGCAGGGGATCGCGGAGATCACGGGGATGGTTTTAAAGGCTGAACCCATAAATGAGTATGACAGAAGAGTGGTCCTTCTGACAAAGGAGCGGGGAAAGATATCCGCTTTTGCCAGGGGAGCCAGAAAACCGAACAGCAAGCTGTTGGCGGCAACGAATCCGTTTTGTTTCGGAACGTTTAAGCTCTATGAGGGCAGGACCTCCTACAATATCATGGAGGTGGAGATCACAAATTATTTTGAGAGCCTTAGGGAGGATTTTGAAAGCGCCTATTATGGTATGTATTTTTTGGAGGTCATGGACTATTACACCAGAGAGAATAATGATGAGAAGGAGCTTTTAAAGCTCCTCTACCAGTCCCTTCGCGCACTCATGCACGAGGGACTTTCCAATGTTCTGGTGCGCTATGTTTTTGAGATGAAGGCCATGGTGATAAACGGGGAGTTCCCGGGGGTGCCCAGAGAGGGCGAATGGGAGGAGTCCACACGCTACGCGGTTTCTTACATAATGGATTCCAGTATCGAAAAGCTCTATACTTTTACCGTAACGCCGCAGGTTTTGATGCAGCTTAAGCAGATCGCGGACGACTACCGCGCCCGATATGTGGACAGACAGTTTAAAAGTCTTGAAATTGTGGATAATCTTTAATATAATGAAAACCATGAGCCGTGCAG
>CAZUZZ010000409.1:0-1566 GCA_964625055.1 uncultured Bacteroides sp.
TTATAAACAAAAATCTTACCCTTATTCGGAGTCAAAGTTACCAGACCGGGATCTATCTCCTGACCATTTTTGTCGGTAATCTTTACACGAGCTCCCCACAAATCAGTGGTGAGAATGTTCTGTTCCAGAGGTCTGCCCTTATAATCCACTAACTGGACAGCGCCGATCTCCAGAGGCTCATCAGTAACGGTGAACTCAACCGGGCTATATCTCTCATTGGCTATGTTTTCGTCTCTGGTGCCGTAATCATTGTAGATCACATTTACGGTAAAGCTGTTATCATCAGGATCTGCACCGAGGATAAAGTCCTTTTTCACCGTAACCTTATTATTCTTTACAACGACCTTATCCGCGTTCTTGGGGTTCGCTGTTCCCCCAAACTCATAGATGAATTTCTGTTTTGGTGCTTTTACATCAAGTTCATCCCAGGTTTCATAGTAACCGGTAGCCTTAATGCTGATTGATCCATCTTTCTTATTCCCCTTGCTGTCCGTCAACAGGGCAACCTGTGTAGGTCCATCAACGCCAATATAGTCAATACACGGCATTACCGTAACCGGCACTTTCGCAGAAGCCCGATACATATCGTAACCCCCATCAACATTCTTGCTGGCGGTTGCATAAATGACTACATCATAGTTTCCGATACCTGTGGCCCACATTCGTATTTCCATGGTATCTTCATCCACTTCAACGTGTGCTTCATAGTCATCCACCACACTGCCGTTCTTGTCATATACGACTGCCTCGATATCGTCGATATGACTGGCGTTCTTGCTGAATTTCGGAATCGCCACGACAACATCCTGCCATCTGTAGAACTTGGTGGTCTTCTTGATCACGCTCAGTTTATCTTCGTAGTAGCCCTTACGGGTCTTAAATGTAACGGGCTTGATGTTAGCCGTTGCTGTGGCAAATTTTATATCCGCGTTGTCAAGTTTAGTGCCGACCTCTCCTGTCGAAGGATTCCCCTGATTCACGGTGTCACCAGTCTCTACGGCAACAAGCCTTACGGTGAAAGTGTAGTCATTCTCCATCTTCTCGTTATCGGTCTCAGAGTTTACTTTAAAGAGCTGTGATACCGAAACGACCTTGTCCCCTTCTCCGTTAAGCGCTTCTAAATAGTAGGTGCCATTTTTCTGTTGTGTAGATGTCCCAGCCGTCTGCTCTACCGTTACTTCATAATACAGATCAAACGCATAGGAGATAGACTTGATTGCTGTATCCGGCGCTACATTCAACAGAATGTCATGCATCCCCTGATTTTCGCTGGTCACACCCTTTACTTTCAGAGCCGGTGTCTGGCCGTCTATTGTGAAATCAAACAAATCCTCATTCGTAGCCGCCACCTGGATCTTGACTTCTATCTGTTCTGCCACTAAAGGCTCCACGGTGAGTTTGCCATCTGAGATAGCAGCCTTAACTTTATCCTGATTCGCCACTACCTTCAACGCGCTGTCATAGTCAGCTGCATTCAGTGTCTGTCTGCCTTCCTTCAGGGTAAGTGCATAGCTTGTTACGCTGGTTGCGTCCAGCTTAACACTCTTTCCTTTTGTAATGCCCTTA
>CAZUZZ010000410.1:0-1559 GCA_964625055.1 uncultured Bacteroides sp.
CCGTGAAGAGGGCAGATCATCCGGATATCCAGCGTTGCCGCCTTCTTTAAGAGCGCCTGCACCTGCATTCCGTATTTTCCTACAATATTAAAGTAATACCGTCTCGCCTCACAAGCCCAATCCTCCTCGGTATCCAGCGCACCGAATTTACCGAAACCGTCTGCGGAGAAAAGAATCTTTTCCGTCTTTTCATAGGTGACCATGACCTCCGGCCAGTGCACCATAGGCGCCATAACAAAGGTGAGCGTGTGCACACCGAGGGAAAGCTCATCCCCCTCCTTCACTGCAATACAGCGTTCCTGCAGATCTACAGCAAAAAACTGAGGCAGCATACTCTGCGCCTTGGCCGTCAATACGATCTGCGCCGCAGGGTACTTCTCTGCAAAGGTAAGGATATTGCCCGCGTGATCCGGCTCCAGATGGCTCACCACCAGATAATCCGGCAGTCTGCCGGCAAGCGCCTTCTCCAGATTCGCAAACCATTCCTCCGTCGCGCGTTTGTCCACCGTATCCATGACCGCGACCTTATCGTCCGTGATCAGATAAGAATTATATGACACACCGTTCTCCACCACATACTGGCTTTCAAACAGATCGATGGTCTTATCGTCCACACCAATATACTGAATTGCATCCGTAACTGTAATCTTTTCCATGATTCTCCTCTTTTCTGCGCACACTTTGCTATCTATATGGTTTAGTGTCAGGTGCGCTTTGACACAAAACCCATGCATTACCTGAAACAGGCGCATGGGTTTTATCCTTCTGACTACGCAAGCTCTCTATGAGAAAAACTCTTAGAGGAAAATATACTTGCACACAAACAATACTGCCAGCACATACATAAGCGGTGTGATCTTCTTCGCCTTACCGCACACCAGATTGATCACCACATAAGAGATGACTCCTACAGCAATACCATCAGAAATACTGTACATCAGAGGCATCGCCAGCAGGCACAGATAAGCGGGAATCGCCTCTGTCAGATTGTCAAAATCAATCTGTGTCACTGCCGTGATCATCAGGAAGCCGACAAACAGCAGAGCCGGCGCTGTGGCAAAGCCAGGAATCGTTATAAAGATCGGTGCCAGGAATACGGATACCAGGAATAACAGACCTGTCACCACCGAGGCAAGGCCTGTCCGCCCGCCCTCAGCCACACCTGCAGAACTCTCCACGAAGGTGGTCGTGGTGGAAGTACCAAGTATCGCACCTGCACTGGTTGCCACTGCGTCCGCCAGAAGCGCCTGTTTGATGCGGGGCAGCTTTCCGTCTTTATCCAGCATATTTGCCTTATTGGCACAGCCGATCAGCGTTCCCAAAGTATCAAAGATATCCACGAACAGGAACGCAAATACGATTACCACAAAATCCAGGATCCTTACCGAAGAAAAATCTGCCGTAAAACATTTGCCAAAGGTCAGTCCGATCGCTCCCAGGCTGAAGCTGCTCCAGGACGGAAGCAGAGAATAGTAGCCCGCCTCAGGTGTCACCGTATAAAGTCCTGTCAGCTGACAAAGGATTCCGAGGATCCAGGTTGCAAAAATACCGATCAGGAT
>CAZUZZ010000411.1:0-1552 GCA_964625055.1 uncultured Bacteroides sp.
CTTTTGGCGGCGGCGGCCTGTGGCGCCCTGCTCGGTGCACTTATCTATATGATCGTGCGCACGGTGCCGGAATCGGAGCGGGAGTATCAGGCTTATGCGAAGGTATATCTGGACTTCGCGGCGGATGAGACGGGAGAAGTCTATCAGGCTTACAACGGCTATACATGGAACGATCTGATGGCGGCAGATCCGATCATGGATCTGACACTTGCAGGTCTCTCTGTGGATTACGCCAGAGAGGAAGTGGAGGAGGCCATGCAGGCGGAGATACTGTCTGATATCCGGCTTCTTACGTTGACAGTCACGACCCATTCCGCGGACCGCACGGATGAGATTCTTGCGGCGGCGGTGGAGGCTCTGGAGACCTACGGGACACAGGCGAAAGAATTCATCGGGATCAAGGCAGTCCGGATAACACAAGGGAAGCTGGTGGTGGCGGATAACCGGCTGGTGCAGGCTGTTCTGATAGGCCTGTTTCTGGGACTGTTTCTGACACTTTTGGGCGTGTCGCTCTACTATGTCGTGGATGATCGGATTCTGGTGCCGGGTGACATCAGAAAAGTGACTGATGTGCCATTTTTGGGCTATGCTGCCGAGGAAGATAATGTTACAGACAACGATTCCGCAAGCGGGATGTTCGTAGACGATTACAAAAAAAATCTCTCCTATCTGCAGGATAAATCGGGAACGCTTTGGCTTTGTGATCTGGAGCCGGATAAGCCGTTCACCGAGGAGGATTTTGAGAAGATGCGAAAAGCGCAGGGGGTAGTGCTCTGTCTGCCCTATGGCAAAGTGCATGGCAGCTTTTTGTCCTATGTGATTGAGCAGCTGCACAGCCAGGACTGTGTGCTTTGCGGCGTGTCAATTCGGAACGGCGACAAGGGGTTTTTACGAAAATATTATGGAGTTCGGGTGCGGAAATGAAAATGGAGGTTCTCGTCTCCGCGGTGGAAAAAGGGCCTGCGGAGCTTGTCTCGCAAATGAATATCAGTTCGGATGCGGTGCTGGTAAACCAGTGTGACCGATATGGTTATGATGTGCTGCAAACGGCAGGGGGATCTGTGAAATGCTTTTCCATGCCGGAGCGTGGTGTGGGACTCAGCCGTAACACCGCTCTTTTGCACGCATCGGGTGATGTAGTGCTTTTTTCGGATGAGGATATTACACTGACACCGGATTATGAGACACAGATCCGGCAGGCATATGAATCGCTTCCTGATGCGGATATGATCCTGTTTAATGTGAAGGTGGCCCCTTCCCGCAGGACCTATTGGAACCGGGAGATCCGTCGGATCACTTATCGCAACTACGGCAGATATCCGGCATATAGTATCTCGGCAAAACTCTCTGCATTGCGCCGGGCGAATGCACATTATTCCCTGCTTTTTGGAGGCGGGGCGAAATACAGTAACGGAGAGGACAGCCTTTTTTTGAGAGATTGTCTGAAAGCAGGACTTCGCATTTATGCGCATACCGCCTGCATCGGCGAGGAACAGGAGCGGGAGTCCACATGGTTCAGCGGCTATCACGAGAAGTTTTTCCGTGACAGGGG
>CAZUZZ010000412.1:0-1545 GCA_964625055.1 uncultured Bacteroides sp.
CACGCCCCGAAGGAGCACCGCTTTACTGGCCGAAAGCAGAGAACCGAACCAATGCATCTTCGCTCCCGTATGATAAAGAGGCGGAATGCACAGGAACACATCGTCTCTGGTCTGTCCGTGATGATTCTGCTCCGTCTCGCAGGAGGAACGCAGAGAGAGATGATTATGCAGGATCGCTTTCGGAAACCCGGTGGTACCGGAAGAAAAATAGATTGCCGCATAATCCGTCTCCTGGAGCGCAACCGGCGGCGCACTGGAAGAGCAAAAACCCATAAGCTTAAGACAATCCTCCGTGTAGGCCGGTCCGCCCGCCCCCGGGAAAAACATCATCTTCACTCCCGGCAGATCCCTCTCGATCGCATCCATACGACTGATAAACTCCGGTCCGAAAACAAGCACCTCCACGTCCGCAAGCTCCAGACAGTATTTAATCTCCTCCGCAGAATAGCGGAAATTTAGGGGAACAGCCACACCGCCCGCTTTCAAAATGCCAAAATAAACGGGCAGCCATTCCAGACAGTTCATCATCAGAATGCCTACCTTTGTCTCCCGCTCCAACCCACGGCTCAAAAGCAGATTGGCAAAACGGTTGGCCCTCCTGTCAAAATCTGCCCAACTCAATTCTCTGCGGTAGGGAGCGCCGTTTTCCGCACTCTCGATCAAGCTGGCCTCCCGCCATGTCACCGCACGATCACGCTCCTGGGAAGGATTCAGTTCTACAAGAGCCGTTTCCGATCCGTAAAGGCGGGCATTCCGCTCCAAAAACTCCGTAATTACCATGATTTCCTCCTTTTCGCATCTTCTTTATATAACATTTGTTATCCTATTACATAACCGTTCACCGTTGCGTGTGCCACATAGGTATCCTGTTCATCCCGCACATCCACCTCATAGAGTGCGGTGGTCCGTCCGGACCTCAGGCAGGAAGCCTCTGCAATCAGACGCTTTCCCTTGGCGGGAGCAAGAAAGGTGATGGAAACCTGCTGACTCACCGTCTTCTTCTCCGCGTAGCCATTGGACGCAATGGCACAGGTAAAATCCGCCAAAGTAAAAATCGCCCCGCCCATGGGAACGTTATTTTCATTCATATGCCGCTCCTCCAAAGTCAGAGAACAAACCGCCTTTCCCGGCTCCGCCGAGTCGATGACGATGCCTGTAGCATCCGTGGCAAAATGATCGTTCTGAAACCTTTTTCGTATTTCCTCCAAAGCTGACATAACTATACCCCTTTCCCAAATAAAAACTGCTTTCAACACTTTAACACTTTTACTCGTTAAAGTCAAGGTGCGCGAATAAGCAGAGTCAGGAAAAGGCAGTTACAGGATACATACTTGTATGTAAGCCCGTAGCTGCCTTTTTCTGAGGAGCAACGCAAACCGAGTCTGCTTATATGCCTGTCTTAAACATATGTCTACCGATTTACCATCAGCTTCGTCATCGCCTGATTCAAGCCGTCCACCGTCAGCTTATACATCGGGAACAGCCCCTTGATCGCCGTCTCCGCCTCCCGCCAGGGCGCATGGCCCGGCGCCATCTTGGGATTGA
>CAZUZZ010000413.1:0-1536 GCA_964625055.1 uncultured Bacteroides sp.
GGAAAGTGGTCCGACGGAGACCATGAAGGATTACGAGCGGGAGCTGGAGGCTTCTTTTCGTAAGATCAATGAGGGTGATATCATCAAAGGGACTGTGATCGATGTGAACGAGGAAGAAGTCATTCTGGATTTGAAGTATTACACCCAGGGGATCATCAAGGCTGAGAATCTGAGCAACGATCCGGATTTCCTTGCCGCAGGCAAGATTGCTGTGGGCGATGAGGTGGAGGCTACCGTGATCCGCATGGACGACGGGGAGGGCAATATCGAGCTTTCTAAAAAGGAAGCGAACGATGTTCTTGCCTGGGATAAATTGCAGACCATGTTAGAGGAAGAAACCGTGGTGAAGGTTCGCATCAAGGAGAGCGTAAAAAGCGGTGTGGTGGCTTTCCTGGAGGGCATGAGAGCTTTTATCCCGGCTTCTCAACTTGCCGCTGACTATGTGGAGGATGTGGATTCCTGGGTCGGTAAGGAGATCGAGGTCAAAGTGATCACGGTGGATCGGGAGAAAAATAAGGTGGTTCTCTCCGGCAAAGCAGTAGCGCGGGAGAAGGAAGCGGAGGAGCGCAGACACAGGATATCCATGATGGCGCTCGGCACCGTATTAGAGGGTGTGGTGGAGAGCCTGATGCCCTACGGCGCTTTTGTGAGTCTTGGCAACGGGATCAGCGGTCTGGTGCACATCTCTCAGATCAGTCAGAGAAGGATCAAGAAACCCAGCGAAGTCTTAAAAGAGGGCCAGAAGGTCAAGGTTAAGATCCTCAACACCAACGACAATAAGGTGAGCCTCAGCATGAAGGCGCTGGAAGAGGTAATGGCGGATGAAGTGGAGGACAGAGAGCCTCAGGAGTATACTTCCGGGGAGAGCGTATCCACCAGTCTGGGAGATCTGCTGGCTAAGTTGAATCTGTAGGAGCAGAGTATGAAGACACTTTATGTTACTGACCTGGACGGTACACTTTTAAACAGCAATGACCGTATAAGTGAATATAGTATTCAGACAATCAACGAGCTGGTGGCGAAGGGGATGCATTTTACCTATGCCACGGCTCGTTCGCTTGTATCTGCATCTGTGGTGGCGAAGGGGTTATCAACGACCATACCGGTTATTGCCTATAACGGGGCACTGATCATTCATCCCGCTACGGGTGAGGTAATTCTTTCCCTCTCTTTTACTGGGGAAGAGGCGGCCTATGTGAGCGGCGTTTTGAGGGAGAATGGCGCCAATCCACTTGTTTATGCATATGTGGATGGCGTGGAACGGGTGTCTTATGTCTCTGGCAGGGAAAACGAGGGCATACGCCGGTACTTGGATGTCAGAAAAGGAGACAGGAGATTCCGGCCTCTTAAGGATGAGGCGTGCCTGTATGAGGGCGATATTTTTTATTTTACTTGTATTGCGGACAGAGATGAACTCTTGCCGCTATATGAAATCTTTGTAAATGACAGCCGGTATCGCTGTACCTTACAGCAGGAGTTGTACCGCCCTGAGTATTTTCTGGAAATTATGCCGAAGAAAGCGTCCAAGGCGGAGGC
>CAZUZZ010000414.1:0-1505 GCA_964625055.1 uncultured Bacteroides sp.
ATGAAAGTAGGTATTATCGGTGCAGGAACCATGGGTTCCGGTATTGCACAGGCATTTGCCATGACAGACGGTTATGAGGTATGCCTCTGCGACATCAAGGAAGAGTACGCTGAGGGCGGAAAGGCAAAAATCCAGAAAAACATGAACTTCCTTGTAAGCAAGGAGAAGATCACCCAGGAGAAGGCAGATGAGATCATGGGCAAGATCACCACGGGTCTTAACGGCATTTGCACAGACTGTGATCTGATCGTGGAAGTAGCGCTTGAGAAGATGGATATTAAGCAGGCAATCTTCAAAGAGCTGATGGGCATTGTGAAGAAGGATTGTATGTTTGCGAGCAACACCTCTTCTCTTTCCATCACCAAGATCGGTGAGGGCCTTGACAGACCGATGATCGGTATGCATTTCTTTAACCCGGCTGACAGAATGAAGCTGGTAGAGGTGATCAGAGGCGAGAACACTCCTCAGGATATGGTGGATAAGATCACCAAGATCGCTGAAGAGATCGGCAAGACACCTGTACAGGTGAAGGAAGCTCCCGGCTTCGTGGTAAACAGGATCCTGATCCCGATGATCAACGAGGCGATCGGTGTGCTGGATGCAGGCACCGCTTCCGCAGAGGATATCGACGTAGCTATGCAGCTCGGCGCATCTCATCCCATGGGACCGTTGCACCTTGGCGATCTGATCGGCTTGGATATCTGCCTGGCTATCATGGAAGTGCTCTACAATGAGACGAAGGACGAGAAGTATGCACCCCAGCCGCTTCTTAAGAAGATGGTGGAGGAGAAGAAGCTCGGCAGAAAGACAGGCGTTGGTTTCTTCGACTACTCTAAGTAAAAAAAATAAAACATGGAGGAATAAAAGATCATGGATTTTACTTTAAGCAAAGAACATGAAATGGCGAGAGCTCTGTTCAAAGAGTTCGCTGAAAAAGAAGTAAAACCTCTCGCTCAGGAAGTGGACGAGACAGAGGTTTTCCCGAGAGAGACTGTCGAGAAGATGGCTAAATTAGGCTTTCTCGGAATTCCTGTTCCCAAGGAGTACGGCGGACAGGGCTGTGATCCTCTTACATATGCTATGTGCGTGGAGGAGCTCTCCAAGGTATGCGGTACCACAGGCGTTATCGTTTCCGCACACACCTCTCTGTGCTGCGATCCGATCATGACCTACGGTACGGAAGAGCAGAAGCAGAAATACCTGGTTCCCCTTGCAAAGGGTGAGAAACTGGGTGCATTCGGTCTGACAGAGCCCGGTGCAGGTACAGACGCGCAGGGTCAGCAGACCAAGGCTGTGCTTGACGGCGACGAGTGGGTGTTAAACGGCTCCAAGTGCTTCATTACCAACGGTAAGGAAGCTGACGTATATGTCATTTTTGCGATCACCGGCACAGTTGAGAAGCGTGGCCGCCTGCAGAAAGAGATTTCCGCATTTATCGTGGAGAAAGGTACACCCGGCTTTACCTTCGGTACGAAGGAGAAGAAGATGGGTATCCGCGGTTCATC
>CAZUZZ010000415.1:0-1504 GCA_964625055.1 uncultured Bacteroides sp.
TTTCCTCATAGCCATAATGCTCCACCCACACTTTGGATGTCAGGAAAATATCTTCACGAGAAACACCGCTTTTCCTGATCGCCTCACCTACTTCTTCCTCGTTAAAATAGGACTGCGCTGTGTCAATGCTCCTATAGCCGACATCCAATGCATCCAGAACGCACTGCTCGCACTCCTCCTTTGTCACCTGATAAACGCCGTATCCCAGAACAGGCATTTTCACTCCGTTTGATAATGTTACATATTCCATTATAATCCCTCCATTTCATTTATGTTGCAAGCAACATGGCACGTGTACGCTCAGCGCAGCAAGTACGCAGAGCTGATTTTCAGGTTGCGTTTTCCTACTTCTGCGTATCTACCGGCGGCACAAAAGCTGCATATCCTTTCAACTTTTCCGGTGTACTGGTGTAATATCTTTTATCTTTATTTAACGCGGTAATACTATCCATTTCAGCATCCGTCAGGGTAAAATCAAACAAGTCAAAATTGGCGCGGATGTGTTCCGGGTTTTTAGAACCGGGTATCACAACATTTCCGGCCTGTATATGCCAGCGCAAGATGATCTGGGCATTGCTCTTGCCGTACTTCCCTGCAAGTTCTGTAAATACCTTTTCCCCGATCAGCGCCTTATCCCCATGCCCCAGCGGATACCATGCCTGAATGATGATATTCTCTTTTTCCAGAAATTCCTTCAGCTCTTTTTCCTGCGAGTAGGGATGTACCTCTGTCTGCAAAATGGCAGGCTTTACCTCGCAGATGTCCAGAATTTCCTGTATTTGTGCGATCGTAAAATTGGATAATCCGATGGCTTTCACTTTTCCTTCTTTGTACGCCTTTTCCATCAGCCGATACCCTGCAATGTAATTTCCGGCGGGCTGATGGATCAGCAACAGGTCGATATATTCCGTATCCAGCCTTTCCAGTGTCTTTTCCACAGCGTCTTCCTGCTCATAAAAGGACGGCCACAGCTTGGTCTCCAGAAAGATTTCTTCTCTGACGGCACCTGACTTCTTGATAGCGCGTCCTACCGCCTTTTCATTGACGTAAGCATTTGCTGTATCGATCAGGCGGTAACCTCCCTGCAATGCACTCAGCACAGAATTCTCTGCTTCATCCGGGCTGAGCATAAAAGTTCCAATACCTGCCACAGGCATCTTCACGCCGTTATTCAGTTCCACATATGTTGGATTGTTCATCTTGCCATCTCCTCTGCTTCATTATTTTTATATCTATGGGCTTATTATAAAATGAAAAAAATCCTGTCACAAGTTTCTTTTGGTTTATCAGTATATACCTTATGGTATCAACTACCCTTTCCTGTTTTTACCTGATAATTCAGGCGCAATCCCCCGTCACCTATTTTTTCCGTCTCCCTTAACAGGAATTCCACCGGTTTTCCTTCCGTAAGAGACGGAATCCGTGTAAATACAGATGCTGCACCGCTGCTGCCATCTGTTACCGGCGCTAAGAAAAGGCTGAGTTCATCAACCATACCTGCCTG
>CAZUZZ010000416.1:0-1502 GCA_964625055.1 uncultured Bacteroides sp.
GAAGATTCCCTTTAAGGACGAGCAGGGCAACGACTTTATGCCGGTATACGCTTATGATCCCCGCCTGGTAAAGGTGGAGGACACCTACTATATCATCTGGTGTCAGGACTTTTACGGCGCTTCCATCGGTATGGCTAAGACCACGGATTTCAAGACCTTTACAAGACTGGAGAATCCCTTTATTCCCTTTAACAGGAATGCGGTGCTCTTCCCCAGAAAGATCAACGGGAACTTTTGTCTCTTAAGCCGTCCCTCCGATTCCGGTCATACGCCTTTTGGCGATATCTTCTTAAGTGAGAGTCCGGATATGGTATACTGGGGCAAGCACAGACACGTGATGGGCAGAAGCAGTAAATGGTGGGAGGCTGTCAAGATTGGCGGCGGTGCGGCGCCTATTGAGACCACTGAAGGTTGGCTGCTGTTTTACCATGGTGTGACAGGAACCTGTAACGGATTTGTTTATTCCATCGGCGGCGCGATCCTGGATATCGACAATCCCTCCAAGGTACTGTACCGTTGCGAGAACTTCCTGCTGACGCCGGAGGAGTGGTATGAGGAGAGAGGCTTTGTGCCCAATGTATGCTTCCCCTGCGCTACCATTCATGATTCCGAGAGCGGTAAGATCGCCCTCTACTACGGCTGCGCAGACAGCTATGTGGGGCTTGCGTTCACGAATCTTACTGAAATTGTGGATTACATTAAGACAAACAGCCAGACTACAGAGTCCGATGAGGAAATCGGTATTCGGTAAAAGGGGTTATACATATTGGGGGAGAAAAGCAGTGTCTGTTTCGTCAAGGAACCGACACTGTTTTTCAGTTTCCGCATACTCGTAATACAGAAGTTGCCTTTTTTTGCAGGAGTGATATACTATTTCTGAAAGAAATGAGCAGTGCGCAGACAGAGGGTAAATGAGGAGGGAGCTTGCTCACCGAAGCATTTATCCGAATGGATGCATAGGGCGAATGCCCGTGAGCGAGAAAACCGCAGGTTTTCGAGCATACACTGCGAGCATGCACTGCGATCATACAGGAGGATAATTTCGTGAAGATTATAATAGCGGGAGACGGGAAGGTAGGCTCTACGCTGACGAGACAGCTGGTGGCGGAGGGACATGGCATCACGCTGATCGACGCCAAGGCGGAGGTTCTGGAGCTGAGTGAGGAGCGGTATGACGTCATGGCGGTACAGGGAAATTGCGCGTCCATGGCAACGCTCTCCCGGGCCGGTGTGCAGGAGGCGGAGCTTTTGATCGTTATGACGGGGGCGGACGAAGTCAATCTGCTCTGCTGTACGATCGCTCACGGCATGAATCCCAAGCTGCACACCATAGCAAGGATCCGGAATCCGGAATATAAGGATCAGATTTATCAGATGAGGCATCTGTTCGGATTGTCCATGGTGGTCAATCCTGAACAGCAGGCCGCTATCGAGATGGAGAGACTGATCAAGTATCCCGGTTTTTTGAAGAGAGATACCTTTGCCAAGGGCAAAGTGGAGAT
>CAZUZZ010000417.1:0-1497 GCA_964625055.1 uncultured Bacteroides sp.
AACAATTTTCCGGAATTTACGTCGAGGGTGTGCCCGGCTCTCTGTGAAGCGGCTTGTACCTGCGGCTTAAACGGTGATCCGGTATCTACCAGAGAGAACGAGTACGCTATCATTGAGAATGCCTATGAAAAAGGATATGCGGCACCGCAGCCGCCCAAGGTGCGCACCGGCAAAAAAGTGGCGGTGGTGGGCAGCGGCCCTTCCGGTCTTGCCGTGGCGGACCAGCTCAACAGGCGCGGACATCAGGTGACGGTGTTCGAGCGTTCTGACCGCATAGGAGGTCTTTTGATGTATGGCATTCCGAACATGAAGCTGGAAAAGCACATCATCGACCGCAAGGTGAAGGTGATGGAGGAGGAGGGCGTGACCTTTCTCGCAGGAAGCGATGTGGGAAAAGACATTAAAGCGGATAAGCTTTTGAAGGAATTTGACCGGGTGGTGCTGTGCTGCGGTTCTTCCCAGCCCCGGGATATCAATGCACCGGGCAGAGACGCGAAGGGAATCTATTTTGCGGTGGATTTCCTGACGGCAAACACGAAGAGCCTGTTAGACTCGGAGTTTCAGGATAAAAAGTATGTGGACACCAAGGATAAAAATGTGGTCATCATCGGCGGCGGCGATACTGGAAACGATTGTGTGGGAACGACTATCCGCCATGGAGCAAAGTCTGTGACACAGATCGAGATGATGCCGAAAGCGCCAGACACCCGTGCTGAAAACAATCCATGGCCGGAATGGCCGAAGGTCTGTAAGACCGATTACGGTCAGGAGGAGGCCATCGCCGTATACGGTCATGATCCTCGTATCTACGAGTCCACAGTCAAGGAGTTTGTGAAGGACAAAAGCGGCAGCCTGAAAGCCGTGAAGATTGTCTCTCTCTCCTGGGAGAAAGACCCTGTGACAGGCCGCATGAACATGAAGGAGATCGCGGGATCGGAGAAAACCCTGGAAGCGGAGATCGTGTTGATCGCGGCGGGCTTTCTGGGCAGCCAGAAGTATGTGACGGATGCCTTCAAGGTGGAGCTGGATAACAGAACCAATGTAATGACAGAGGCGGGTAGATTTGCCACCAGCGTGGACAGAGTTTTTGCGGCGGGCGATATGCATACCGGGCAGTCTCTGGTGGTCAAAGCGATCCGTCAGGGCAGGGAGTGTGCCCGAGAGGTAGATGAGAGCCTGATGGGGTACACGAATCTATATGTGCAGTAAATAACCGAATCATATAAAATGGATCAAAGTCCTCTGTGGCTGTATTGGCAGCTGCGGGGGACTAAATTTAGCTTTTCATAAAAAGAAGAGTGAAATCTGCTGGAAGGAATGTTATACTAATCTGGTATAGCATTCCTTTTCTTTTATAGGAAATTGTGGCAGAGATAATGGGTATAGAGGGAAGCAGGACGAATGAAACTACAATTCAGGCACCGGGAGAAAACAGAACAAAAAACTGAAAATACAGGGAAAGATCGGAAACTCTTGATAGTGTCTGCGCTTATCATC
>CAZUZZ010000418.1:0-1490 GCA_964625055.1 uncultured Bacteroides sp.
TTTTGGAGGTATCTACAATGAACAAAGGTACAGTAAAGTGGTTTAACAACCAAAAGGGCTACGGCTTCATCTCTGATGAGCAGGGTAACGACGTGTTCGTTCACTACTCCGGACTCAACATGGAAGGCTTCAAGTCTCTCGAAGAGGGCGCTGAGGTTGAGTATGAGGTAGTAAACGGCGAGAAGGGACCTCAGGCCGTAAACGTAACAAAGTTATAAGAAACACGGATTTCTTATAGCATCGATAATCAGTATCACGATGTGCCTGTTCTTAAATATAATGTTCTGAAGTATTGTAAGGATCATGTTCTTAAGTATTGTAAGGCTTTTTATTTAGAATCAGCTATTGTTGTATCGGATTAGAGAAGAAAAACCTGTCATTTCGACAGGTTTTTTCTTATGCCTCTTTCATATATGCCAATACCTCTTCAAATTCCATATTCCCGCCGAAAAGGCTCAGCGCGCTCCCGATGGTGACGTCCACTCTGTCCTGACCCAGGTTTTTCAGAATATCCAGATCTTCAAAACTGTGCACGCCGCCCGCATAGGTGACCGGCTTCTTTCCCCAGCTTCCCAAAAGCTCTGCCACAGGCTCTTCTATGCCGCCAGCTTTTCCTTCCACATCCACCGCATGAACCAAAAATTCGTCGCAATAATCGGCAAGTGTATCCAAGGTCTGTTCTGTCAGCTCCACCTCGGTATATTTCTGCCACCTGTCGGTCACAATATAGTAGCGTCCCTCTTTCATCCGCACGCTTACATCCAGTACAAGATGCTCCTTTCCGACTTTTTTCTGAAGCTCCAAAAGCCGATCATGCCGGATCCGTCCATCTGAAAAAACATAGGATGTGACGATCACATGGCTGGCTCCCGCCTCCAAAAAAGCTCCCGCGTTTTCAGGCGTGATACCGCCGCCTGCCTGCAGTCCTCCCGGATAGGCGCCGAGCGCCAGAAAAGCCTGTCTCTTAGTCTCCTCATAATAGGGAGAGGTAACAGGATTTAACAGGATGATATGCCCGCCTTTTATCTGTTTTTTCCGGTAAAGATTGGCATAAAAGGAAGCGTCCTGCACGGACACAAAATTTTCCTGTGCTTCATCCCTTTCATCCCGCAGACTGCCACCTACGATCTGCTTCACACTGCCGTTATGGATATCAATACAGGGTCGAAATCTCATGTCCGCCCTCCTTTTTTTCAAAAAGTAATTCCAATTTTATTTAAAAAATAGTGTCAAAAAAAGCCACACATACTTTCTCATCTAACTGACATAATAACATAAGAACAGAACGTTTGCCAGTAACTGTGAAGATACTAAATAGTTATGTTTGCCAAACATTCTGTTTGAAGATTTACTGACTTAGTATTCAGGTAAAGGAGTGAAAACATGAAAAGAATAAAATCATTACTTTGTGTCTCTCTCTTGGTAGTGAGCATGACCGCTCTGACCGCCTGCGGCAACAGAGCTGCCACTAACAACGGCAATAACGGCAC
>CAZUZZ010000419.1:0-1489 GCA_964625055.1 uncultured Bacteroides sp.
ACGCCACTTTCGTGTTTCCCCTGCAGAGAATTGGCAGCCAGACGTCTCATTTTGAAGGGGAGCTGGAGCTTAGCGTGCTGTATAGTGCCAGTGGGCTTATGGGATTGTTTCGTGATTAGAAAGAGTCGGCAAAGCCGATGGGTGTCATTTGCTTTGGCGTGATGGTGTTGGAGAGATAACGGAAGGTGCCGTCCTCAAAAGGCTGTACAACGAGTGTGTTGGTGAAGGCGCAGTCTGTGCCCTGCTCGATCCAAACACCGTCAACGGTCAGCGTGATGGTGCCGTCGATGTTCTCCGTATAATCGACTACTTCGCCGAAGGGCGGATACTGCCTTGGGAAGATCATTTCGTAGGGGTAGCTGTCGTTTTTTGTGTCGTAGCCGCATAGCCGCTGTACCTGCTCTCTCGTGACGGGAAGATAGGTGGTCATAATTTCCTCATACTGTCCGGCGGAAATTAAGCCATTGTGTACCTCCGGCTCTTTTCCCGTATGGATCCGGCAGAGATCCTCATACATACAGGGCATCAAGATATCTTCTGCATTGCGGCTGTCCCAGTCTGTCACAAACATATTATAGTTTACATAACTTAAACCGGATATGTATTTCTCCGTCAGCTTACGGCATTGATCCGAAAGGGGATGAATCCGCCAGTATTGATAAAGGGCTTCATACTGAGAAGTCTGTTTGTAGGAATAAATAAAATAACCCTTTGGAGTCAGGGTAATCTCAGCAAGATCGCGGCATATGCGGTCTTTTATTTTAGGTTTCCTGCTGTGATCCCATTCAATTCCGATATAATAGGTCTGTAGTCGTCCTTGTCTGTATAGGAATGTTATTGCTCCGATGGAGCCGTCACTGTTTTCTTCAAAAACTGTGACCTTTGCATCCTGCTTTGCCATATAATCTGCATAAAATGTTTCGAGCTGTTCAAAAATTTCCATGTCTGCGCCCTCTGTGACGGTCAAGAGCGCATCGTTTTCCAGTTCTGCTCGTTCTTCCTCCCCTAATAGTGCGGTCTCTCCGTAAATGGCCTCCCAGTCTTCCTCTGTCAAGCGATCCGTATGCCAGCTCATATCATAATCCCTGTCGGTGGGGAGCAGGGTGTTGGATATATACTGAAAATCGTCCTGCGTATCAGGTCGGACTACCAGTTCATGGGTAAAGGCACGTGAGGTCTCCTGGCTGGGATAAACGGCATTGACAGTCAGTGTGATGGTGCCGTCAGCATTTTCTTTGTAATCTACCACCTCGGGATAGGGAAGGTTGGTTTGTTCCAGTTCATAAAATCCTCGGGGGTGGTATTCATAGGCTCCGGCTTCTCCCAGGTATTTTGTTTTGGTGCGCAGAACTGCATTATCGATGGAAAGATGGAGGGTGACCACATCCTCAAACTCCTTTTCCGGGATCCGGTAGATCGCGCCCACGTTTGGGGTCTCATCCATCACATAGGGAACGGACTGTTGGAAAACAGTCGGGTAGCATTTGTC
>CAZUZZ010000420.1:0-1486 GCA_964625055.1 uncultured Bacteroides sp.
GTTCTATTTTCTCTTCTCGCTCTGCTATCGCTCGCTCATAATTACGCAGATCCTGATAATATTCTTCCCGGTCACGGCATCTTTTCCGGATCAAATCGTCGGCGCTCATACGGAACATGGTCTGAGCGGCCTCCTTCAAATATTCGCCTTTTGATGCTACCATTCTGATCTCCTCCCAGGTTGTTGCCTTAAAGAGTCTGGCCCATTCATGGATATGATACCGTTTATCCTCTTCAGTTGCCAGATCTATATGAGATAGATCTACTACATAAAGAGTAAGGCTGTCACTATATTTTTCATAGCTTTTTGTGTTTATCAGTTTATATGAAGCATAAAATTCAGGACGCTCCTCAAACAGAGAGTAGTCCAAAAAACCAATATGTATGACGGGTTTTGCCTCCGTATAATCCTGCCCGTGGTTTAGCTGGTCAAAGGAGCGGCATAGGTACATAACAGACCGTTCCCGCCAGTTCAGTTTGTTAGCAATCTGCATTTCCAGATTGATCAGTGTATTGTTGTTTAGGATTACATTGATATCCAGCCGAAATTCCTTATTTTCGACAGACTCTCCCAAAACAATGGGATTTGTGATCTCCACAGAGAACACCTCTCTTTCGGAAAGATGCAGCAAAGCGCAGATCAATCCTTTGAGCGCCTTGTTGTTCGATTGTAATACTGCTCGGAACAAATAATCGTTGACCATACAATACGGAACGGGGCCACTCGCGTTTAAAAAATCCTGTTCTAAATTCATTTTCATAGATGTGCCTTCCTTTCGATTTGACTCCTCCGGCTTATCTCCTTCGGAATAGAAAAATACTTTGGAATTCGCCGAATGCGAAGATTCCGAATGATATGTGAAACAGCATACAAAAAAACTGAACTGCCTCCGCTAAATCAGATATACCATAAACAGAGGCAGTCCACAATCCTATATTAATTGTTTCTTTGTAGAAAAAATATAATCGTAATTTCGTTAGTCAAAAGTGTGGACACAAGATATAGATTTCCAGAACATATTGAACGCTATAAAATACAAGATATGGCGTTGTGCAAATTTCCTAATTACCTTTTTTCTCATAAAAAACCAACGTAAGCCGCTCATTTATGACTTCTGTTTTGCCGGTTTGTCGATATCCCATCTTCTCATATAAGTGACAATTTTTCGGCTCCTGCAAAATAGTATCCAGCTCCCAGTTTTTGCTTCCATGTTTTTCTTCACACAACCGAATCGCCTTTTGCGCAATACCTTGCCCTTGAAATTTCGGCAATACAAATATGGGAGAAATTCTCTTATTTTTCCCGGGTTCTTTTTCATCAATAATACGAATGGCTCCCACTTTTTTCGATCCGACACAGATAAAATAATAATATGTAAATCCTTGCTTTAATCGTGCTTCTACTTTGTCCGCATTTTCGCTCGCCGGGCTCGTATCAAAGTCCTGATATTTTTCCAAAAGTTCACTAAATGCTTCTACCTGCATTG
>CAZUZZ010000421.1:0-1468 GCA_964625055.1 uncultured Bacteroides sp.
GCATTCCCAAAGCTTGCCCATTCAATGAAAAGTATCTTCATAGCTGATTCTCCCGATCTTTATTTCGCTTCTATTATCTCAGATGGTGGAATCTTTCGCAAGAGTCATATATTGTTAAAGTATGTTGCAATTAGCACGATATTATATTATAATAAATACAAATTAAAGTTTAGAATTATGCAAATAAGTTTCGGGAGAGATGATATGTCGTTTACAGATCAAAGAAGAGCAGAGATAGAAAAATATATTTTTCGTAAGATTGCGTTGGACGATGGGGCGCTTGTGGCTAAAACCATGGACAGCTTCGGCATCTCTGTCACCTCCGTGAAACGCTATCTGAAAAAGGCGGTGGAGAGGGGCGTTATAGAAGAATGTACAAGCCGTGACTGTGGCTATGCTTTGGCGGAGCAGTCCTGGGAGGAGCGGGTGGAGCTTGGAACCGTCCTGCCCCAGGAGGATAAAATCTATGATGAACGGCTTCAGAGGCATCTTACCGAATGCGGACAGGAAGCGCAGCGTATCTGGCAGTATGTCTGTGCGGAAATGTTGAATAATGCCATTGAGCATTCCAGAGGAAGCCGGATTCGGATCGTTCTGCGTAAGAATGTGTTGTACACTTCCGTGGTCATTGAGGATGACGGGGTGGGCGTCTTTCGGACGCTGATGGATTATATGGCGGGGCATGGCTGGGACGAGCCCAGTGAGGAGGATGCCCTGGTAGAGCTGTATAAGGGGAAGATTACCAGCGACGCTTCCGCTCATTCCGGTGAGGGAATCTTTTTTTCCTCGAAAGCGGTGGACGCCTTTGCCATCTGGTCCGGAGCGAAGGTGTATAAGTGCCGCGGCGGAGAAATGCAGGCGGTGATAGAGAATCATCTGCTGTCCTATGCGTCGCGCATAGAGGGAATCGGTACGATGGTGATGATGGCGTTGGAAAACGAGACATCGAGAAAATTGGCGGAGGTGTTTGATATGTATGCAGATGTAGACGAGGGATTTATCCGCACAATGATACCCGTAAAGGAAGCCTGTATCTCCGGGGAACCGGTGGCGCGTTCTCAGGCCAGAAGGATCTGTAACCGTCTGGCGGAATTTAAAGAAGTCATTCTGGATTTTGACGGTGTGGAGATCATGGGACAGGGCTTTGCCGATGAGATATTCCGTGTATATGCGGCGGCACATCCTCAGGTGATATTGTATCCCGTTAATATGGAGCGGGAAGTGGCGCGGATGATACGTCATGTGGGACGGGGTCGTCTCGCGGAAAATGTGCGTCCTCAGGCGGTGGGATAATTTTTTTAAAAATACTGGTTGACATTCTCTCCCAATAGGCGTATTATAATTCCATACTTAACCTAGTAAATAAGTAGGAAAACGAACAGAAAATAGAGGGAGGAAGAAATTATGGCTAACATTAAAAAGAGTGCATCGGAGCTGGTAGGGCATACACCGCTTCTGGAGGTGACCA
>CAZUZZ010000422.1:0-1451 GCA_964625055.1 uncultured Bacteroides sp.
CTTCATTTGCATACATATAATTTCAGCCTTTACAAATAATACTAAAAAACAAAAATGAAATGATTACGCGGCTGGACTGCCGCGGTTTACGGATGGAGGTTACAGAATATGAAGGCAACAGGTATCGTGAGAAGAATAGATGATCTGGGACGCATTGTGATCCCGAAGGAGATCCGCAGGACGCTGCGGATCCGGGAAGCAGACCCTCTGGAAATTTATACGGACAGAGAGGGTGAGATCATTCTAAAGAAATACTCTCCCATTGGCGAGATGGGTACTTTCGCCAAGCAGTATGCAGACAGTATGGCCCAGGTTTCCGGGCATATCGCATTGATCTCTGACAGAGACCAGTTTATTGCGGTTTCCGGCGGCATGAAAAATCTGCTGGGCAAGTCTATCAGCAGAGAACTGGAAGAAAAGATTGACCACCGGGAAAGCGTGGTAGCAACCAAAGGTGACAGAAATTTTATCCGGGTAAGCACAGATGTGGATGAATTTCATCATGAAGCTATCAGCCCCATCATTTGCGAAGGCGATGTGATCGGCTCTGTGATCCTGGTAGAGACAGATCACAAGTCCAAGATGGGCGAGGTGGAGCAGAAACTGATCCAGTCGGCAGCAGGATTTCTGGGGCGGCAGATGGAACAGTAAAAGAGATAATAAGTAAGGGAGAATGCCATGCATTCTCCCTAATCTTTTTACATATTTCAGATTCCGACCCAAAGGCTTTGGCTTTACTTGTTATCCTGGAAGAATTCATACGCTTCCTTCGCCGTAGCGCCCTTATGCACAACCATATTAACTGCCTGTGCCATAGCCACAGGGTTCTGGCTCTGGAAAATATTACGGCCCATATCCACGCCTCTTGCGCCTTTGCTGATAACTTCATAAGCCAGCTCTAACGCTTCGTTTTCAGGAAGCTTCTTGCCGCCTGCCACCACAATGGGTACAGGACACGCCGCCACAACTTCCTCAAAATCTTCGCAGTTATAAGTCTTGATGATGTTCGCACCCAACTCCGCCAGAATACGGGTAGCCAGCTTAAAGAACCGGCCCGTGCGCTCCATCTGTTTTCCAACTGCGACAACGCCCATCACAGGTACGCTATAACGCATCCCGGCATTTACGGCCTTGGATAAATTATCCAGACTGGAAAGCTGCCCATCTGCACCGATGAACGTCTGGATAGCCATACAATCCGCATTCATGCGAACCACATCCTCGATATCTACCGCAAGCACCTCATGAGAAAGATCATCGTTAAGCATAGAAGATCCCGATGTTGTGCGAAGTGCGATACCCTTCCGGCAGTCAGCCGGCACACAAGTGCGGATAGCGCCTCTGGTTCCCATCAGAACATCTACATAAGGAATGAGCTGCGGAAGCAGAACATCCAATCTCTCCAAGCCTGCTGTAGATCCCATGAAATAGCCATGATCAAAGGCAAACAT
>CAZUZZ010000423.1:0-1446 GCA_964625055.1 uncultured Bacteroides sp.
CTCCATCGATGGGTACAAGCGTCTCGTCCGTCCCCTTCAGTCCGTCGCCGATGATCACATGACATCCCGTCTGATAGGGAGAGAAGCCGTTCACATAGGCCGTCTCTAAGTGGTCAAGGGCATTTTTGCGGCTCCCCACATAGAGGGTATTACAGTCTGTCAGATAAGGCTTGCCGCCCAGCTCCTTCACATAATCCGCCACTACCCTGGCATAATTCGGGCGAAGGAACGCCAGATTGCCGTATTCTCCAAAATGAATCTTAATAGCCGCATACTTATCCGTAAAATCAATGTTCTCAAATCCTGCCGTCTTCATCAGGCGATGCAGTTTTTGCAGCAGATTCTCATGCTCTGTCGCCTTAAAGGATGTAAAATAAACCTTTGCCTGTTCCATGTCTCATATACCTCCCTGTTATGCTAATAAGTACTGTAAACTAGTCAAAGCGTTCAAACCGTTCGATCATGATCGCATACTGTTCTTTGATCTTCAGATACAAACCAATGGTGTTTTCTTTTTCCTTCTCAAATTCGTTGATGATGCTATCATAGTTTTTCTCAAGACTTGTCACCACATTGCGGTTGATCTTCCCGTGATCCGCATCGGAATTCATGATGTCCAAAATCTTTTCCTTGCTGAATGCCTCTTTGTAGCTGCGCTTTCCGTAAAGGGCGCTCAGGATATCCGCCACCGCAATGATCTGCTGGGGCAGAGTCAAATCCGCCGCTGATAACCCCTTGTGATATCCGGTACCGTCCAACTTCTCGTGATGACGCACCGCGATCTGGAGCACATCATCGTCCACTACGCCCTCCAGAATCATCTCCGTGATTCTCACATGAGCTTTCATGATCTTCATCTCATCATCGCTCAGACGCCCCGTGGATTCCAGAATATGTAAGGGAATCGCAATCTTTCCCAGATCATGAAGCAGCGCGCCATAGTGCAGATCTCTCATATCTTTACCGGAAATTCTGGCAAGTCTTCCAAGCTGCTCCGCAAAATTTACGGTAGCCAGCGTATGGATCACCGTATGCTCACTTCGAAAATCAATGGTGTAGACCAGCATTTCCAGGAATCCGCGCTTATACTGCTCGGAGAAAGCCCGCTTCGCCAAAAGCACATCCAGCTCCTCACGATATTTTCCATTCACCAGATTCTCCGTAATTCCATAGCATTTCTCTGCCTTCTGAAACAGATCCAGCGCCGCACCGGAATATTTGATATCACGGTACTTGGCAAAGTAGTCCGGCTCCAGCTTCTCATCCTTCAAATGCAGAACCGTATCCATCTTATCCGCCAGATTTAACAGTTCAATAACGTGCATATACCGGCTCTGCACCATACTGTGCCGGTTATAGTCCAGATGATGATAAAGCACGATCTCCGCCTTATCCCCCATGGGCGAGAGGTATTTCAGGAAAAGAAAGCCATAGATCGAATGGGGC
>CAZUZZ010000424.1:0-1441 GCA_964625055.1 uncultured Bacteroides sp.
GCGCGGATCTCCTCTACGGATTTGCCGCGGTTTTTAGCCACTTCCTCAGGAGTCTTTAAGCTGCTTAAGCCTGCGATCGTAGCTAACACCACGTTCTGCTTATTGTTCGATCCCAAGGATTTGGTACGGATATTCTTAATACCTGCAAGCTCGCACACCACACGGGCAGGGCCGCCGGCGATGATACCGGTACCTTCCGGAGCTCTCTTTAAGAGAACGGAAGCGGAACCGAATTTTCCGACAAAATCATGTGTGATACTGTTCTTCTCATCCAGTGCAACAGTGACTAAATTTTTGATCGCGTCTTCCTTACCTTTGCGGATTGCTTCAGGGATCTCAGTCGCTTTACCCAGGCCTGCACCGACATGGCCGTTGCTGTCGCCGACTACTACAAGCGCTGTGAAACGCATGTTACGACCACCCTTGACAACCTTGGTTACACGCTTGATTGTCACAACTTTTTCAGTGAGTTCTAACTGACTTACGTCAATGATTGTACGTCTCATGTGATCTTTTCTCCCTTCCTAGAATTCCAGGCCAGCTTCTCTGGCCGCGTCAGCTAATGCCGCAATCTTACCCTGATATATGAAGCCGCCTCTGTCAAAGACTACGGTTTTGATGCCTTTTTCGATTGCACGTTTTGCAATCACGGTTCCCACATATGCTGCCGCTTCAACGTCGTTGGTCTTCTTGAGCTCGCTTCCAACGCTCTTCTCGAGAGTAGACGCAGAGACTAAGGTATTCCCAACGGTATCGTCAATAATTTGAGCATACATATGATTATTGCTTCTAAACACAGCTAAGCGGGGCCTCTCAGCAGTACCGCTGAAACGGTTACGCATTCTGTTGTGTTTCTTTACACGAACTTTTTGTCTTGATTCCTTCTTAACCATTTCCATACTCTCCTTATCTGTTATTTCTTACCGGTCTTACCAACTTTACGTCTAATTATCTCATCATCATACTTGATACCCTTACCCTTATAAGGCTCAGGCCGTCTCTTGTCTCTGATCTCAGCCGCAAATTGACCTACTTTTTCATTATCAATACCTTTGACGATGATTATGTTCTGGCCTTCTACCACCGTCTCAATACCCTCGGGATCTTCCATCTCCACGGGATGGGAATATCCCAGATTCAGTGTCAGCTTCTTACCTGCCTTCGCTGCTCTGTAACCTACGCCATTGACCTCCAGTTTCCTCTCGAAACCTTGCGTTACACCGATTACCATGTTATTGATCAGGGTTCTTGTCAAACCATGGAAGGACTTCATCTTCTTTAAGTCATTGGGTCTGGAAACCAGCACCTGATCTCCCTCCACCTTGATTTCCATTTCTGCGGGAAGCTTTCTCTCCAGCGTTCCCTTAGGACCCTTTACAGTCACTTTATTATTTTCTGCAATCTCCACAGTTACACCTGCGGGAATCGCGATTGGCATTCT
>CAZUZZ010000425.1:0-1434 GCA_964625055.1 uncultured Bacteroides sp.
GCGACCAAAGAATTGCGTTGCAATTCTTTCTTAAATATTTCACTATATTGGCATTTGAGATATGATATAATAAACGCGAAAGCACTGCGCAGGTTTGCGAGTTAAGATAATACAGAGGTACAACGGATGGCGAATATAAGGGACTATCTGAGAAAAAAAGAGAAACGAAACGACGTTCAGGAAAAGCCCAGGATCAGCTATAGGGAAAAGATAAAAAGTCATAAGTTTACAATTTTTTATCGAGTGTTTCTTTTGTTGGTTTTGTTGGCGGCGATTGGCATCGCGTTCTTTTTACAGTGGCAGAATAAAGTTTATACAGACATACTTGAGCTTTCCAGTGTGGAGATCAAGATTTCATCAGATGCACAGATGGTTCCTTTTGGCTCCCGCCTTCTCACCTATAGCAAAGATGGAGCCAGCTGTATGGACACAAAGGGCAATGCCGTGTGGAATCAGACATTTGGTATGCAGAATCCCATGGTGGACATCAATCGAAATGTTGTGGCGATCGGGGATTATAATGGCAGAGAGATTTATGTGATGAATACGGATACTCTGTTGGGACATATCACGACGAATCGCCCGGTGCGTAATTTGTGTGTGTCCGCGGGCGGTGTGGTGGCAGCAGTATTGGATGACACAGATGTCACATTGATCTGTCTGTATGATCCGCAGGGAGAAGAACTGGTGAATTTCAGAACCACCATGAAAGAGAGCGGCTATCCGGCTAATGTGTCGATTTCCCCCAGCGGTGAGCTGGTGTGTGTGTCCTATCTGTATGTGGATGGCGGACAGATGAAATCAAGCGTTGCCTTTTATAACTTTGGCGAGGTAGGGCAGAATCAGACAGATCATTATATGAGCGGCTATGATTATTTGAATGTGGTAGTGCCGTTTACAAGATTTCTTGATAACCGTTCCGCATTTGCGGTGTCTGATGACAGGATCATGTTTTTTGCCGGAGCCCAAAAGCCGGTCAGTGCGGCGGAGAATCTTATCAGTGAAGAAGTACGGGGCGTGTATTACGGCAGCGAATATGTTGGCCTGGTTTTTAACAGCAAGGAGAGCGGTGGCAGATATCGTCTGGATGTTTATCATAAATCAGGAAACTTAGAGCGCTCTATTGAGTATGATATAGATTGTAGAGATATTATATTTTACGAAGATCAGATCATTATCTATAATGAGTCCGACTGCAGGATCTATAACGACAAGGGAATGGTGAAGTATGCCGGAAAGTTTAATAAGACGGCTTTGATGCTGATACCGCAGAATGCCTCCTATAATTATATGGTAGTGACGCCGGATTCCATTGATACGATAGAGTTAAAATAATCAGGTGAAACAAACGATGAGACAGGAAATGATCACATTCGCTTTTGTGGCGGCTATGTTCTTACTATTTATATGGAGAGTGCGGGGAGGGTATGCCTG
>CAZUZZ010000426.1:0-1400 GCA_964625055.1 uncultured Bacteroides sp.
GTCCGACAGATCTAAGAGCGCCATATAATCCGCCTCTTCATCCGTCTGCGCCAGATTCGTCTCCACATCTCCGCTCACACTCATAAGCTCCTCATCTGTCACCTTGGTTCCCGCAAAATTCAGGTAGCCCGCCACTGCGATCATAATAGCCAGCGCAGTGATCATCATCTGGTTCTTCTTGATCATATTTTTCAATTTCTTCTCCCCTTCACTGATTATTGGTTTTCATTTTAATTATTGCTATTCTATTCATGTCTATATCAAATAATACCTGAATCGCTTCGATTATGTCCCTGCGCACCTGCGCCTGGTCCGCTCCCTGAGCGATCACCACTACCCCCTCCACACTGGGTGCCACCGTCTTGACCACCAGTGGCACATCCTGCCCTCTGTCATCCACCGTGCGGATAACGCTCTTCTCCTCACGGCTCTCCACCACATGACGGTTTCCCCCCGACGCATCCGTCTCCACAGTCTCCTGGCTCTCCAGTGCGCCGTCCTTGGCAAGCACCTGCTCCTCCGATTCCTTTAATGTAATGAGCACCCGGACTTTTCCGGCGCCCTCCACGAAACGAAGGCTCTCTTCCAGCTTCTCCTCCCAAGAGGAAATATAATCTTCACTTCCTGCTTCAGGATAGAACATTTGTTCGCTATCAATCATAACGCCGGAAGTGTCCGATACATCGGACTGTGTTTTTTCTTTTTTCACAGGCAGCGAGATCACGCAAAACAGCATACCGATCAGTACCAGAATGACACACTGATCCTTCCGGAGTTTCTTTTTACCCCAAATACGTTCCAGGAAGGCTTTACCCTCTCCCATCCATTCTCACCTCCACGTTCTCCTCCGGGATCCCCAAAAGTCCGGCAAATCTTTGTCGATAAGCCCGCTCTTCCTCCGTCTTCTCCGGATCCTCTGTCCCGCCGATGGTGATCTCCTCCACCACGATCAGGCTTTTTTCTTCCTTTTGTCCGATCGAGATCTCCACAAAAGGCATCTGCTCTTCCTGCATCAGCGACTGTCCTTCTCCCAGCCGCACAACGACTCTTTTCACAAGACGGTTTTCTTCCGCTAATTCCTGATTTAACAACTTCTGAATCTCTTCTTCCATTCGGGCGGCTGCCGTATCTGCCGCACTCGTTACCCGCGTCGTTTCCGGAAGAGCAGGCATCTCTGTCAACTCCGCCATTTCAGCAAGGATCTGCTGCGGTTCCTCCCATTTCCCGCCGGACAGCTGTAAAAATGGTTTTAAGAAAAGAAGCAATATTATAACACCTGATATGGATTTAATATACTTCTCGTACCGGACGCCCGGCGCAAAGTGTACCACAGCCTGCGCCGCGATCATAAATATCCCGATCTCCCGTATGGTCTTTATCATACCGTCTCCCCTTTCAGC
>CAZUZZ010000427.1:0-1395 GCA_964625055.1 uncultured Bacteroides sp.
GCCGTAGAGGCAAGCTCGATTCTGTTCAGCAATAAGGCCGGCGAGGCCCTGATGAAGCTCGACGAGCAGACCTTGCTTGACATTTTCGAAGGCGTCCCCACCTTCGGTATCTCCAAGGCTGAACTTGAGGCCGGCATCCCGTTGCTTGAGCTTCTCGCCGGTAAAACCGCGATTTTCCCTTCAAAGGGGGAGGCCCGCAAGATGGTGCAGGGGAATGGCGTGAGCATAAACAAGGAGAAGGTGACCGATCCTCAGATGACAGTCAATGCCGACAGTCTGATAGCGGGCCGTTATATGCTCGTGCAGCGCGGCAAGAAGAACTACTACCTCCTCATCGTCGATTGATCTCCGAACGATCTCCTGCGACTCAGCTTGGACGCGGATCGGAAGACAGGAGATCTTGTTGTCTTATTCCTTATAGAATATTATACCCGTTAGGGTGCAATCTGACTCTTGTCAGCCCAATTGCACCCTAACGGGTATATTATTAAATAGCTACTTATAGCTACTTTAGCTGTCTGTATGAATCTCGTATGTCGGAACCGTGATTCTAAAAGAGCGGGGCAATTTCCGATTCGGGACGACCGATGGTTGCTGCAATTTGCTGCAACGTCGAGCCTTGTGACTTAAGATGGGAGATGATGCTTGAAAGAAGGTTTCTCTCACCCTCCTTGATTCCCTCGGCACGTCCCTCCGCGCGTCCCTCAGAGAGAGCCTTGGTCCTTTCCTGTGCGACCTCATATTCCAAAGCCTCTCTGTCATCCTCAAGTTTGAGGCGCGACTGGCTGTAGGCAATATACTGATCTTCCGCCAAATCTGCTATGGCGGCGGCATCAAACAAATCATCAAACATCGGATATTCCTTTTCTTTCCCTTTCATATTCTCCATATTTTTAACTAAATACAAGTACCTATCGACATTGTTCTGGCATTCCTGGAAGGTTCTCCTGTGCATGCATTTCAAGTCAAGGAATACCATATGCATCCTGTCTGAGAAGAGTGCTTTTGTATCCTCATCCATAAAGGAAATTCTCCTTATAAGACGTGGTGCGTGGTAGGCAAGGTGGGAACCCATGATATAGATGCCATATACCTTCTCATACTTATATTTGTCGCCTTTCCTGATTTGATTCAGCACACCATGGGAACAATAAGCGATTGCTCGGTCTGCAAATGTAGGAGGCACTCTGACTTGCATCTCAACGATGATATGCGAATCAGTGTCTGTGGTACAGTAGATATCGAATACCATCCGCTTCCCCTCCTCTTCAACCGGAAGTTGTTCCTTATCCCGAAAGGTTACATCCACAATTTTTTCCTTCCCTTCAAGAATCGTATTGAGGAATTTTATGAGTACTTGTTTATGTTTCTCCGAACCGAAAACGTATTTAAATG
>CAZUZZ010000428.1:0-1382 GCA_964625055.1 uncultured Bacteroides sp.
ATACGGCCATGGGAAGAAGCTGTGGTATGAATACAGTCGATACAATCTGTAGCGATGTCCACCGCGCTCTGAAAACCGAAGGTCATATCCGTTCCCCACAGATCGTTGTCGATCGTCTTGGGAAGCGTGACCACATTCAGGCCCTCCTCGCGAAGCATATTTGCTGTCTTGTGCGTTCCGTTACCGCCCAGGATCACCATACAGTCCAGTTTTAATTTATAATAATTCTGTTTCATGGCCTCCACTTTATCCAGGCCATTCTCATCAGGCTCTCTCATCAGTTTAAAAGGAGTTCTGGAGCTTCCAAGTATCGTGCCGCCTTTTGTCAGGATTCCTGCAAAATCATTTCCGGTCAGGATCCGAAAATCCCCATAGATCAGTCCCTTATAGCCGTCCAGGAAACCATAAATCTCCACATCTTCTCCGCTGCAGGAAAGGCACTTTACCACACCTCTCATAGCTGCATTCAATGCCTGACAGTCTCCGCCGCTGGTCAACATTCCGATTCTTTTCATTGCACTTCCTCCTTATTTTTTTATACTCTTTAACTTGTCAAAAATTATGTACGGAGAATGCCTGTTTTTTGGCATTCTCTCGTCTAAGAGTGATTTATCACTCTTAGACAATTATATCTTATTTTCCGTTCCATCACAACTTCTATTTCAATGGTCTTCCTCCGCCTGCGCCTCCCTGCGCAGCTGCTTTTCTATTTTGTTTCTCACGCGCAATTCTTTAAAAAAACTTGTGAGTAAGGCCGTACACTCTTCCTGCAAGACACCTCGGCGCACGACCACCTGATGATTGAATTCCTGCATCTCTAAAATGTTTAAAATAGAGCCGCCACAGCCCGCTTTGGGATTCATGGAACCGATCACCGTCTCGGTCACTCTCGCCTGCACGATGGCCCCGGCGCACATTTGGCAGGGCTCTAATGTCACATAGAGCGTACACTCCTCAAGCCGCCAGTCCTTAAGCGCCTTACTCGCTTTATTGATCGCGGTGATCTCCGCATGCGCCAGCGTATTTTTATCCGTATTGCGCCGATTGTAGCCCCTGCCGATGATCCTGTCCTGATAAACGATCACGCAGCCGATCGGCACTTCCCCTAAAGCATAGGCCTTCTTCGCCTGCTTCAGGGCTTCCTTCATGTACTTTTCGTCCTGCGTCATGGTCGCCCCCACTTGCCCGCTCCTGCCGTGTTTACGCTAAAAACTCTACAAATCTCATATGATTATTTTAGCCCATCCTCCAATACTTTACAAGGAAAAGAAAAAAGGTTATAATCTTATTCGTATGGAGATGTATCGAAGTGGTCATAACGGGGCGCACTCGAAATGCGTTAGCCCTCCGGGGCACGAGGGTTCGAATCCCTCCATCTCCGC
>CAZUZZ010000429.1:0-1367 GCA_964625055.1 uncultured Bacteroides sp.
ATCCTCCTGTGCTGGTCAAAGGTGATACTGTCCGCATTCTTGCTGTAAAAAATGCAAACCTTATCCTCCGGATGCAATAAGTGGACGCCATCCAATCCATCTTTTTTAACATTCTCAAAATCTACCAGATAATAATTCATGTACTTCTTCCTTTCACCACCCTTTTATCCATCTCTTCTGCCGTGCGCATCCGCACTATGTATTACTGTGGATCTTCTCCTGCGGCATCCAATGCATCATCAGCCGTTCCAGTTTGGTCTGATCAATTGGCTTTGCCAGAAAGTCATCGAATCCTGCCTGCAGGTACTCCTCCTTCGCCCCCATGATCGCATTTGCCGTCAACATGATCACGGGCGTATCCTTACAAAGATTATCCTCCATCTCCTTCATATGCCGCATGGTTTCCATACCATCCATTTCCGGCATCATATGGTCGAGAAAGATCAGATCATAGTGCTTCTGCCTGATATGATCCAGGCACTCTCTACCGCTTCCCACATCCTTGATCTGAACCTGTGTCTGCTTCAAAAGGCCGCAGAACACTCTCCGATTGACCCGGTTATCATCCACCAGAAGGATCTCTCCCTCAGGCGATGTAAAGCTGGCCTGATAAATATGCTCTTTTGCCGCCTTTCTGGCGCTCTCCTGGAAGTTGCCGATGGGTTGCTCGTTTACGACTCTCTGCCGCAGCGCAAAGAAAAACCGGCTGCCTTCCCCGTAGACGCTTTCCACCCGCAGATCCGTACCCATCAGCTTGAGCAACTGCAGGGAAATATTCATGCCCAGGCCGGTGCCTTCAATGTCCTTGTTTTTCTCCACGTCAATACGTTCAAAAGCAGAAAACAACTTGGAAATGTCCTCCTGCTTAATGCCGACACCTGTATCCCGCACCACAAAATGCAGAACCACATCTTCACCATCCCGCTCTCCTGACACCTGGAAGGTCACAGTTCCCTTGCGGGTATATTTAACTGCATTAGTCAGAAGATTGATCAACACCTGTCTGATCCGCAGATCATCCCCGTAAAGTCTGGAAGGAAGCGTCGGGTCCACGCTCACATCAAATACCAGCCCCTTCTCCTTGGCACGCATAGAAAATATATTATACAGATCGTTCAACATACTGTTAAGCTCATACTCTGTGGGCACGATCTCCATCTTCCCGGATTCAATCTTGGAAAAATCCAAAATGTCATTGATGATTCCCAAAAGTGCCTGCGCCGATGACTTGATATCCATGGAGTACTTTTTCACATCCTCCTCCGTGGACTCTCTGAGCACCATCTCATTCATGCCAAGCACTGCATTGATAGGCGTTCTGATCTCGTGGGACATCCTCGCCAGAAATTCCGACTTGGCCTGATTGG
>CAZUZZ010000430.1:0-1364 GCA_964625055.1 uncultured Bacteroides sp.
CTGAATGTGTGCTCCCAGAAAGGGCTGGTGGAGATGTTTGACGCCTCCATCGGCGCTGGCAGCGTATATATGCCCTACGGCGGAAAATATCAGCTCACGGAGACACAGGCTATGGTGGCCAAGCTGCCTACACTTTCGGGGAAAACGGATACGGTAACGATGATGAGCTACGGCTTCGATCCTTATCTGTCCAGCTGGAGCCCTTACCACGGCGCGGTCTATGCGGTGACGGAATCTATGGCAAAGATCGTGGCAAACGGCGGAGATTACCGGACGATCCGGTTCACCTTCCAGGAGTACTTCAGGCGCATGAGTGGGGAGCCATCCCGTTGGAGCCAGCCATTCGCAGCGCTTCTGGGAGCCTACGACGCGCAGATGGGGTACGGACTGCCCTCTATCGGCGGTAAGGATTCCATGTCCGGCACCTTCAACGACATCGACGTGCCGCCAACCTTGGTATCTTTTGCGGTGGATGTGAATCACAGCGGCAATATCGTTACTCCTGAATTAAAATATCCGGGAGATAGGCTGGTGCGCTTCCGCATACCGAAGGATGAATACGATCTGCCGGTCTATGAGGGAGTCATGGCGCTTTATGATAAGATTATGACATTAATGTCAGAGAGAACTGACACGGTTGATATAAACGGAATTCCCGTAAAAATGCCCAGAAGAAAGATCGTGGCGGCGTATGCGTTGGATGCGAAGGGCGTGGCGGCAGCCGTGAGCAAGATGGCTTTCGGTAACGGCTTGGGCGTAGCAGTGGATTCTTCCTATAAAAAAGAATCTCTGTTTGACAACGGCCTGGGAGATATTCTGGCGGAAATGCCTGCCGGAGAGGTGCGCGCTTTAAAGACACTGGGCATCGATTATGAAGAGATCGGTACGGTGACGGCGGACGGCATCTTCAGCTATGGTTCCATGAAGCTTAGTGGGGAAGAGGCAAGGCAGGCATGGAGCGGAAAGCTGGATAAGGTATTTCCCTACACGGCAGGGAAGGATAAGCAGCCTGTGGCATCTCCGCTGTATGAGACAAAGGAAGTCTATGTATGTAAGCATAAGGTGGCAAAGCCCACCGTATTCATCCCGGTATTTCCGGGAACGAACTGTGAGTATGACAGCGCAAAGGCGTTTGAGAATGCCGGAGCGGAAGCGGTCGTGAAGGTATTTAAGAATCAGACGGCAGCGGATATCAGAGAGAGTGTGGATGTTTTTGAAAAGGCCATTGCGCAGGCCCAGATCATCATGTTCCCGGGCGGTTTCTCTGCGGGTGACGAGCCGGATGGCTCCGCCAAGTTTTTTGCTACGGCTTTTCAGAATGAAAAGATCAAAGAGGCAGTGATGAAGCTGCTGCAGGAGAGGGA
>CAZUZZ010000431.1:0-1362 GCA_964625055.1 uncultured Bacteroides sp.
GACCTGCTGATCAAAAACTATATGGAAAAGCATCTGGAGGAGGGAGAAACGAGATTTTTCTGCAAGGGAAGGCTTTTGCTCAGGAAATACCACAACAGAGGAGCATTCCTGGATCTGGGGGAAAAGAAACAGGGAACTGTTGCACTGGTTTCGCTGCTTTTGACCCTTTTTATGACGGTCGTATTTCTTTCCACTTTCAGTTTTCGCGGGAACGCTGCCTTAAAGGCGGGATTGGCTCTACTTCTGGGCGGTGCGTACAGTAATACCTATGACCGCCTGACACGTAGATATGTGGTGGATTATGTGAGCTTTCCGGTGAAAAATGAGAGATTCCGCCGAATCGTATTTAATATTTCGGATTTTTGCATTTTAGTTGGCGCGCTTCTTATGACCCTTGCCGGAATGTGGGAGGGGAAATAGAAAAATGCCACAGTGTAAAACCAAATCGAGCGCGTGGGCGCTCGATTTTTTATATGAGTTATGCCGTGATGACAGTGCCGCTTTTTCCCTTCAGGGCGTCTTTGACGTTCCCCAGGGAGGTGATCAGAACCTTCCCTTTCGGATTATCTTCCAGATAGGTAACGGCAGCCTCGATCTTCGGGAGCATGGTACCCGCTTCAAACTGGCCCTCCGCACACAGCTCCTTCGCGCGGGCTGTGGTGAGCGTAGGGAGCGCCTCCTGGGTGGGCTGCTCGAAATTCCGGTAGACACAGGGTACCCCGGTGAGAATGATCAGTTCATCCGCCTGCAGTTCCACAGCCAGTCTGCCGGCGATGGAATCCTTCTCGATAACGGCGGATGCTCCTTTTAAAACATGATTTTGTTCGATCACGGGAATACCGCCGCCGCCGCAGGCGATAACGATCTGATCTGCGGCTGCCAGTGTGCGGATCGCGTCGATCTCCACGATATCGATGGGGCGGGGAGCCGCCACAATACGGCGGAAACCCTTGCCGGGCTCTTCTTTTACATAGTTTCCTTTCTTGATCTCCATTTCCGCATCCTCAGCAGACATATAGCGGCCGATCACCTTGCTGGGCTCATAGAAGGCCTCGTCGTAGGGATCCACAGTAACCTGCGTCAGAATGGTGCTGACAGTCTTTGCGATTCCGCGGCCAAGGAGTTCGGCGCGGAGTGCATTCTGGATATCATAGCCAACATAGCCCTGGCTCATAGCGGAGCAGACACACATGGGAGCAGGCGTATAGTCGATGTAGACGCGCCGCAGCTCCGTCATGGCCTTGTGGATCATGCTGACCTGACGACCATTGCTGTGTGTGATGGTGAGCTGATAATCAGCTTCCACCAGATCTGCCAGTGCTTTGGCGGTCACCTTGACGGCATCCCACTGTTCTAATGTTG
>CAZUZZ010000432.1:0-1348 GCA_964625055.1 uncultured Bacteroides sp.
TGGGGCGCATCATTCCAGTCGATGGTGATGAAGTTGTACATAAGCACCGGATCCCAGATCAGAAAAGCCAGAAAGCTTACCGTGTACTGGTGATAGGGGATCGAGTCGATCTCCACCTCACCGGTGCTTTCATCGTAGCGCCAGTGATCCGTGGGAACGATCTCGCCGGTGGTTCTGTCGATCACCTCCCACCAGCGTTTCGGATCGTCAATGGTGTTGACCTTGAGCTGCTGGGTGTGGAAGCCCTTCATCAGGCGGATGCGGAGGGTAGTATCTTTGGCAGTCACCCGGTCGCTGATCAGGTATTCCTGTTGGATCTCTTCGGGATTCGCTTCGGCCCAGGCGTTGTCCTTTCTGGTGGTGTAGTAGGTGGCGTAGATCTTGGCATCCTGAGACAGAAGAGCCTTCGGCATATCGGTGCCGTCGCAGTCCCGCAGGGCGTCCGCGCCCAGAAGTTCCTTGAGGCGTATGGTCTCCTCCACCATATCCACATCTGTGGGCAGGGTCAGCCGCCCGGTGGTAGTATCCTTGTACATGATCACACAGTCCTTTCGCTTTTAATGCAAGATTGTTCTTAGTATTATTTCTCTGTAAAATGCAGATAATTCAGGGTTCCCTCGGGGACTCCGGTGCCCTGTTCCAGCAGAGCGATCAGTCCGCGGATGGTGTATTCACAGTCCTCGGGCGTGGCGGAGAGAAAGGTGTTGTTCAGCTTGAGACCAAGGACGATCAGCGCGATCTCCGCCAGAGCCTCCGGGTAATCAAAGTGGATCTCACCGGCGGCGATTCCCTGCCTGATGATCTTGGAAAGGTTCGGTTTCAGCTCCGAGACCATATAGTTTAAGTATTTCTGATACAGGTAGGCTGATTCCTGAAGGGTGACGGCTCTGTTTTTTGCGCTGTCCTGCTTCATAAAGTCGGCGGAACTGCGGCAGGCCTGAAACAGCATAGCCATACGCGTAAAGGGCGGGATATCTGTCTGCTCCGCCAGATCCTTGGCGGTTCGCAAGGGTTTTTCATAGTTTCGCTGGATCAGCGCGTCCAGGATAGCCTCCTTCGAGGGAAAATAGTAGTAGATGCTTCCTTTGCCGATCCCAGCCTTGGCGGCGATATCGCTCACCGAGACATTCTCCATGCTGCTGTCGATCAGAAGCTGCTCCAGCGCATCTAAGATCCGGTCATATTTCTTTGGGTCAGCCATGATGTAAAATCTCCTTACCTTACAAAGATTGGAAAAAACGGCCGTTCTCCGAAAGAAGAACAGCCGTCGTTTTTTATTGACGTTTTAGCCGAAAAGCGCTGGTCTGGCTTCGCAGCAGATTGACCTGTTCAAACAGCTCCGCGCTGA
>CAZUZZ010000433.1:0-1341 GCA_964625055.1 uncultured Bacteroides sp.
TTCAATCCTTCTTCCACCAGACTGCGGGGGCAGGCAACGTTCATTCTCAGAAAATACTCCCCGCCTTTTCCGTACTGTCCGCCCTCCGAAAGATACAGCCCTGTCTTTTCTCTGAGATATCTGCAGATCGTTTCACCATCCCCCGGCAGACTTTTGCAGTCAAGCCACATTAAATAGGTGGCCTCGGAACATACTGCCTTGATCTCCGACAGATTCTGATTGATAAATTCACCAACCAGCTGTTTATTCCCCACAATATACTCCCGCAAGGCGTCCAGCCAGGGAGCGCCTTTTGTAAAAGCAGCCACAGCCGCATCCACCGCAAATGCATTCGGCTCCGCAACTTCATCCGTATTCAGGGCCCGCCACATTTTATGCCGCAGAGTTTCATCCGGTACTACAACCGCCGCAGTCTGTAGCCCCGCCAGATTAAACGCCTTTGTCGGGGCGATACAGGTCACGCTGATCTTCCTGCATGTTTCGGAAACCGATGCGAAGGGAATATAGCTTCGGCCGGGAACCGTCAGATCACAATGGATCTCATCGGATATCACCGTCACATGATACCGCGAACACAATTCCCCGATTTTGGCAAGTGTCTCTTTGTCCCATATTTTCCCCACCGGATTGTGGGGATTGCAGAGGATCATCAGTGTTGTCTGCGGGTCTGCCAGTTTTCTCTCCAGTTCCGTCCAGTCAACCGCATAGTTTTTGCCATCACCGTCATATGTGAGCGGCGCCTCTACAACATTTCTTCCGTTATTGACAATAGAATTGAAGAAAATATTGTAGACAGGCGTCTGTATCAGCACATTTTCCCCTGCTGTCGTCAGCTTTCTCACCGCGCTTGAAATGGCAGGCACCACTCCTGTGGAAAAAATCAGCCAATCCTTTTTCATCTTAAACTGATGCCGCTTTTCCCACCAGAGAATATATGCATCATACCATTCCTCCGGAATAATGGTATATCCAAAAATTCCGTGTTCCGCCCTCTTTAAAACAGCCTCCCTGACTTCCGGCGCTGTTGGGAAATCCATATCCGCCACCCACATGGGCAGCTCCCCGTCAGAGACATTCCATTTCAGGCTGTTTGTACAGGTTCTGTCTGTTTTTAGATCAAAATTATAAATCATGTTGTCTTCTCCGCTCCCTATCAAATGGCTTTTTGCAGCTTATCCCTGCAGATAATCTTCGTCTGACCAGGATTAATTTTATCCTTTTCCAAAATCAGCTCTTCGATATGCTCCGCACGGATGACTCCGCCGGCGGGATTTTTGACACTGTCTATCCGGCTGGTAATCTCCGCATCCACTGTAGAATATTCAAAGGCGAGGGTAGTAT
>CAZUZZ010000434.1:0-1341 GCA_964625055.1 uncultured Bacteroides sp.
CATCAGGGTAGCTGTATTCTGTTTGATACTGCCGATGATCTTCTGTAACTCTTCTAAAAGCCGCTGCACGGCACGACCCATAACACCGATCTCGTCATGTCTCTTTAAAAGTCTCTCGTTTACTTCAAGCTGCAGGTCACCCTGTGCCAGAGAGGACAAAAGTCTTTCTGTCTGTACGATCACGCGGGCGATGGCGCTGGCGATCTTAACACACACGATTAACGCTACCACAAGAATCAGAACCGAGATCCCCAGAATCATCAAGGAACTCTGATTGATCTTGGAAGCAGCCTCGGTGGCCGGCTTACCTGCAAATACCATACCGACGCATTTGCCGCTTTCGTCAAGAGCCGGCATA
Source organism: uncultured Bacteroides sp. (assembly GCA_964625055.1). Classification (GTDB taxonomy): domain Bacteria; phylum Bacillota; class Clostridia; order Lachnospirales; family Lachnospiraceae; genus UBA3282. The sequence continues at coordinate 359 of CAZUZZ010000434.1, forward strand.
TAGAAAGCATAGTACTGCTCCCCGTTTATGACAACATCAGAGGACTCAAAAGTCTTTCCCTCGTTCAGAACCGTCTGAATAACGGCATCCGTAGCCTTGGTGCCGAGAATACGCTCACCGGTAGTCTTATCCCGCAGAGAGGTGGCACGTCTGGTATCTCCGTAAAAGATTGTCACATCTACGGCTCTTCCCTGAACAAGACTGTCAATGACATCCTCATGGTCGGAAACACAATAATCTCCTTTGTAGAGGGCATCTCCCTCCATGCGGTAAGCGCCCGGATCCAGTGCATCATAAGCCGCGAATACACTTTGACACAGATCCTCAAGCCCATCCATGGTCGTATCCTGCACCATACTTCTCATGGTACTGATAGCATACACGGTAACAGCCGCCACCATGACAACCAGCGGGATAACGCAAAGCATCACCAGCTGCGCCATTACGCTTAACTTCTTTTGTTTTTTCATATCTCCCTTCTCCTATCTCTTAATCCCGTTTTTACTCCCCCTAATACAATTTCCAATTATCTGGTAATCATAAGTAATCTACGGGTTTTAGCGATATAATCGTGTTGACATTATATCACACTTTTTTGCATCTGAAAAGCAAAAATATAAAAAAACAACCAAAATATTGTAAATAAAAGTATGCTTCTTTTTTTGTCACGGACGAATCTGTCCGTCGCCGGTGATCCGGTACTTGTAGGATGTCAATTCCCGCAGTCCCATAGGCCCTCTTGCGTGCAGCTTCTGGGTGCTTATGCCGATCTCCGCTCCAAAACCGAACTCGAATCCGTCCGTAAAACGTGTGGAGGCGTTCACATAGACGCAGGCAGCATCCACCTCCTGCAGAAACTGTTGTGCATGAGACTTGTCCTCCGTGATGATGGCATCAGAGTGGCCGGTGTTATAGCGGTTGATATGGGCAATGGCCTCCTCCACCGACGCCACCGTCTTTGCGGAGATGATCAGATCCAGATA
>CAZUZZ010000435.1:0-1340 GCA_964625055.1 uncultured Bacteroides sp.
TTCCCAGACTCTCTTCACGGAGGCAATGCCCATGCTCTCCTGCGCCGTGTGCACATTAAAAAGGTCCGGGCCAATGGAAACACAGTCAAGTCCGGGGAGTTTTCCTGCCAGGATCCCACATTCCAGTCCTGCATGGATTGCCTGCAATACCGGGGGTCTGCCATACATCTCTTCATAAATCTGCACCATCTTTTCGCGAAGCGGCGAATCCTTCCGGTAAGCCCAGCCGGGATAAGCGTTTCTAACATACGCCGCAGCGCCCGCCCGTTCCGCAATCTGCATCATATGTCTGCACAGTTCTTCCCTTGACTGATCCACACTGCTTCTGACCGCATAAGAAAGCCGCAGTCCATCTTCACCCAGCGACGTGACACCAAGATTTAAGGAGGTCTCCACCAGTCCCTCCACATCTGCGCTCATGTCGATCACACCATTTGGCAGCTTGCAGATGCAGGCGACGGCCTGTGCCGTAGACTCTCTTGTATAAGATTTGTCGAAAACTATCTCATCATAGTAGAGTTTTTCCAAGGTAAATCCGGGATCTTTCTCCCCCAGATTTTCTCTCATCTTATCCTCCTCCGCCTTCAGAAAGGCGTCGATTTCCGAAACATCCTCGTCCCGCACCCAGATCAGCGCTTCTGCCTCCCGTGGAATGGCATTGTCCGCCTGGCCGCCCTGCATTTTGGAAAGTCTGATATCATAGCGCAGAGACAGAGCGCCCAAAACCGCCCCCAGAAGCCAGTTCGCATTACCGCGTCCCCTGTCGATCTCAATGCCGGAATGACCGCCCAAAAGTCCCTTAACACTTAAAGCAAGCTGCCTCATAGCAGGCCTGTCCGTTTCCTCTTTCAGGGGAATGTCCACATCTACTCTGGCGCCGCCTGCGCAGCTGGTGATGAAAATACCTTCCTCCTCCTGATCCAGATTGATCATGCGTCTGCCTTTTAACATGGAAAGATCGATCCCGGTCGCACCCTCCATACCGGTCTCCTCATCCACCGTCAAAATAACCTCCAGACGGGGCAGTGAAATATCCTTCGCATCCAGAAGCGCCATACAGTATGCCACCCCGATGCCGTCGTCACCGCCCAGGCTGGTCCCTTCTGCGTAGAGCTTATCGCCCTCCACCCGCAGTCTGAGAGGTTCCTTTTTCATATCGATCTGACTGCCCTGGTCCGTCACCGCCACCATATCCATGTGTGCCTGCAGAATATAGGGTTCTTCCTGCTCGCGTCCGGGCGAAGCCTCTCTGATGATAACAACATTTCCCAGAGCATCCTGTTCACAAAAGAGCGCCCTTTCCTTTGCAAAATTTTTGAGATGATCGCTGATCTGTTTCA
>CAZUZZ010000436.1:0-1030 GCA_964625055.1 uncultured Bacteroides sp.
GAACAGGAGCCCCTGCAGTTTCTGAGCTGCTACGAGGACTTCCTGTATGGAGACAAAAAGATCACACAACACACCTTAGAGGAAGTGCAAAGACAGCAGCTAAGGCTTCTTCTGATATTAAAGCAAAGGAAAAGGAGGGCATATTTTTATTACCGGATTTTAATGTCCATCCAAACAAGTTAAAAATGAAAGCCCCCCGAAGGAATATGTCTTCCTATGAAATTTTCTCCATCGCCTGAGCCACGGTTTCCTCACAGCTTCTCATGGCCTGGATCGTCTTGTCAAAAAGCTCGTCCAGCTCCCAGCCGAGCATCTCTGCCCCCTGAGAAATGACCTCTCTGGAACAGCCCGCCGCAAATTTCTTATCCTTAAATTTCTTTTTCAGGCTCTTGACTTCCATATCCATCACGCTTCTGGAAGGACGCATCAGCGCGCAGGACCAGATCAGCCCGGTAAGTTCATCGGCGGCGAAGAGCACCTTTTCCATCTCAAGCTTCGGCTCCTCCTCACTGCAGATGCCGTAGCCGTGGGAGCAGACCGCATAGATCATCTCCTCGCTCACACCGCCCTCACGCAGAAGCTCCGGCGCTTTCTTACAGTGCTCCTCCGGATAGAGCTCGAAGTCAATGTCATGAAGAAGTCCGGTGATCCCCCAGAATTCTTCCTCCTCCGCATAGCCCAGCTCCTTCGCGTACCAGCGCATCACGCCCTCCACCGTCAGCGCGTGCTGAAGATGGAAGGATTCTTTATTATATTTCCGAAGCAGTTCCCATGCCTGTTCTCTGGAGACACTGCTCTTCTTCGCAGGCTGTCCTGCCTCCTTCTTTCCCGCTTTCGCGTGGTCGGAGGTTTTTTTATCCAACGACTTCATGGTCGGGAACAGCAGTACATCGCGGATCGCAGGCGAATCTGTCAATAACATCACCAGCCGGTCGATCCCGTAGCCGATACCACCCGTGGGCGGCATACCGATCTCCAGCGCATTCATGAAATCTTCATCCGTCGTGTTGGCTTCCTCGTCGCCCGCTGC
>CAZUZZ010000436.1:1040-1340 GCA_964625055.1 uncultured Bacteroides sp.
GCGCCTTAACACGCTCCCGCTGGTCGATGGGATCGTTTAACTCGGAATAGGCGTTGCACATCTCTCTGGCTGTGATAAACAGTTCGAACCGCTCCACATACTCCGGCTTGTCCGGCTTTCTCTTCGTAAGAGGTGAGATCTCCACGGGATGATCCATGACAAAGGTAGGCTGTACCAGATGCTCCTCCACAAACTCCTCAAAAAAAAGATTGATGATATCGCCCTTCGTGTGACGCTCCTCATAATGCACGCCCTTTTCATCCGCCAACCTCTTCGCTGCTCCGGTGTCAGCCACCTCAT
>CAZUZZ010000437.1:0-1340 GCA_964625055.1 uncultured Bacteroides sp.
AATATTTATGAAAGAATTGCTTTGCAATTATTTGGTCGCAGGATCAGCATCCTGCGACGATTATACCACAGTTACCGCAAAAGCGCCATATCTGTTTGCACAGAGTGCGCAGGTATCACATCACCAGATAATTCCAGCCCCAATACAAAAGCCCCAGCACCCAGCTTGAGAAGATTCCATAGAGAATGACCGGCCCGGCAATCGTAAAGATCTTACAGCCGATGCCGAATACCTGTCCCTCCTTCTGGTATTCGATGGCCGCCGAAGCCACTGAATTTGCAAAGCCCGTGATTGGTACTAACGCCCCGGCACCGCCCCAATCCACACATTTTGTGTATAGCTTAAAGCCTGTGAGCAGCACACTGATCAACACCAAGAGCAAAGAACACCAGGAACCCGCCGTCTCCTTGTCGATCCCCATACGATTCGTCGCATAATTCAGGAAAAACTGCCCCAGCAGACAGATCAGTCCCCCCATAACAAAGGCCTTCGCCATACGGGCAGGCAGACTGTATTTCGGTGTGGTCTGCTCCACATGATGTCTGTACGCCTGCTCCTCCGCCTGCTGTGCCGTCATTGCTTTTTGTTCTTCTGCCATATTTTTCTCCCTTTCTATTGTATAAATATTCTCTGCGTAAAATAGATAATACTCCCGATCAGCTTACCCATCGCCACCGAAAAGATCGCAATTCCCAGGCCATGGCGAAATCCGATCCTCCTTGCAAAAACAGGTATGGTGTTTAGCATCTCCGCGATGGCCAAGGCCAGACAACCCACAAAAATGCCTGCAAACAGGCCAAAAATGATCTGTATCAGCGTCCCCGCAAAGCGCCACACTCCCTCCGTCGCCTCTAAACCGAAAAGCGTATGCTCACGCACAAAGCTCCCTATCATTGCCCATCTGCCGTAAACGCTGAAAAAACTGCCCACCAGAGTGCCGCATATCACCATCTCCTCCAGCACAAACACCCTGTCCGCCACGTGCATTTTCCCCGCAAAGCGCGGAATCAGTCCCACGGAGATAAGCACCGTAAACACCCCTGCCGAGACAATAAGGCCTGCGCTTCCCCCGATCAGAGCCAAAAAAATCTGCTTAAGAAACATCGATCCCCTTCCCCTCTCTGTCCGCCGTTGCACTGAGCGCCTGGTTTACATCCTTTTCATAGACACGCATTTCCACCTCGATGGGTGTGGGATCCTTCGTAATCCGTCTGCCTCCGATATGGTTGAAAAAGACAATGATGCCCACCGCCAGCCCTACCGAGTAGGACAGCTCCAAAATTCCATACCCGTCTCCGGGCGCTCCCGTCACCATTTCATAGATTTTTGAGAAAACCTCA
>CAZUZZ010000438.1:0-1332 GCA_964625055.1 uncultured Bacteroides sp.
GTTTGCGCGAGGAGACAGGCTGGGACAAGCACATTATTATTACAATGCTTTCCCGCATGGAAAAGAAGGGGGCCGTCGCTCACAAGGACGGTGGGCGTGCCAAGATCTTTTATCCGTTGGTGACCAGAGAGGAGGTTTCCATGCAGGAGACCCGCGGCTTTTTACAGAAAGTGTATCGGGGGAGTCTGGGGATGATGGTCAATGCCATGGTGGAGGATCAGGCGTTGTCCGAGGAGGAGCTTCAGGAGCTCTATGCTATTTTAGAGCAGGCAAAAGGCAGGAACAATGAGGGAGGGATGCGGAAATGAAAGAAATCCTGATAACGGCAACCGTTTTGATCATAGGTATTCTTTTGATCCGTCGGATTTTCCGAGGCAGGATCAGCAGCAGACTACAGTATGCCATCTGGCTTATCGTGGCGCTGCGGCTGCTCATTCCGGTCTCTGCGCAGATTGACTTAGGCCCCCTGACGAAGTTCCGTCTGATGGATCTGGTTAAGCGGGTTGAGGTGAGCAGAGGCGATGTGGTAGAGCGGCTGGAGGAGCCGATTCCGATCGTGGTAGATTCTCAGAGTGCGCTGTACCGTCTGATCGGGAATGATGTGCAGAAGACGGAAATGGAGGAAGCGCTTAACAATATGCCGGACGATGGTCCTTCTGTTGTATTTATGGCGGGAACGCTGGGATTCACATGGCTGGATGTTCTGGGATCATTATGGATGATGGGAATGCTGGCGGTGGGACTGTGGATTGTGGTCTCGAATATCCGATTCAGCCGTGGCCTGAAGAAGACCAGACAACTGTTTGCCTTACCGGAGGAGGAGAAGGCCTATATTGAAAATATTTTTGGAAGGAAAACTTCTGATGAAAGTGATAAAGGAGGCAAAAGCAGCTTGCCGCAGATGTATCTGGCGGAAGAGATATCGTCCCCCTGCCTGTATGGATGGCCGGGGCGGGAAGTAATCTATTTGACAGCGGATGTGGAGAAGGATTCTGAGAAGCTGCGCCATGTGCTTGTTCACGAGCTTGTTCACAAAAAACATGGGGACAGCTTTTGGGCGCTGCTTCGCAGTGTGTTAGTGACAGTGTACTGGTTTCATCCGCTGGTGTGGGTGGCGGCGGCCTGCTCCAAACGGGATTGCGAACTGGCCTGTGATGAAGAGGCTCTGCTTCTTCTGGGAGAGAAGGAACGGATTCCTTATGGGGAGACACTGCTTTCCATCATTACGAAAAAAGGGCGGCTCTCTGATCTGGTCTGCACTGCCACTACCATGACGGGTAGTGGAAAAAGTGTGAAGGAGCGGATTCAGTTCATTGTAAAGGAGCCGAAAGT
>CAZUZZ010000439.1:0-1314 GCA_964625055.1 uncultured Bacteroides sp.
GAGGAGAGCTGGTTTGATGATGATATCACACCGGCGGCCTTTCAGGCGGAGCTTTTTTCCGGGGAGGGCGACATTACCGTCTGGATCAACTCGCCGGGCGGCGACTGTGTGGCGGCCTCGCAGATTTACACCATGCTCATGGACTATAAGGGCGCGGTAACGGTGAAGATCGACGGCATTGCCGCCAGCGCGGCTAGTGTGGTCGCCATGGCCGGGACAACGGTACTCATGGCACCCCCCGCCTTAATGATGGTGCATAACCCGCTGACTGTGGCAATTGGTGATTCCGAGGAGATGAAAAAGGCTATTGCCATGCTGGATGAAGTAAAAGAGTCCATCATCAATGCCTATGAGATCAAGACCGGCTTATCGAGGACGCGCCTTGCACATCTCATGGATGCGGAGACTTGGCTGTCCGCCAATAAGGCGGTGGAGCTTAAATTTGCCGACGGACTTTTATTCCATGGGGAAGGGGAGGAGGATGCGCCGGAGCCGGAGAGCTTTGCATTCTCCCGCCGGGCAGTGACGAACAGCCTGCTTGATAAGCTGGCACCAAAAAACAGAGAACAGAAACAACCAGCAGGGCCGCTTTATGAGCGGCTCAATTTATTGAGATTATAAGGAGGATTCTACTATGAGTAAGATTTTGGAACTGAGAGAGAAGCGTGCGAAGGCGTGGGAGGCTGCAAAGGCTTTCCTTGATTCCAGACGCGGGGCCGACGGCCTTCTGTCTGCTGAGGATGTGGCGGCCTATGAAAAGATGGAGGCGGATGTGGTGAACCTCGGCAAGGAGATTGACCGTCTGGAACGCCAGCAGGCATTGGACGCAGAGCTTAATAAGCCCGTCAATGACCCGATCAAGGATAAGCCCGCCGCCCCTGCCGGTGAGGAAAAGACAGGCCGGGCCTCTGCGGAATACCGCAGGTCATTCTGGAATGTGATGCGCAGCAAGATGCCGGGGCATGAGGTTCTGAACGCCCTGCAGGTGGGGACGGATTCCGAGGGCGGGTATCTGGTGCCGGATGAATTTGAGCATACGCTGGTGGAGGCTTTGGAGGAGCAGAACATTTTCCGTACTCTGGCCAATGTGATCCAGACTAGCTCCGGCGACAGGAAGATCCCGGTGGTGGCTTCCAAGGGGACGGCCTCATGGGTAGACGAGGAGGGCGCGATCCCGGAGAGCGACGACAGCATCGGGCAGGTATCCATCGGGGCCTATAAGCTGGGAACCATGATAAAAGTATCAGAGGAGCTTTTAGGCGACAGCGTATTTGACCTTGAAGCCTATATCTCCCGTGAGTTTGCCCGCCGGAT
>CAZUZZ010000440.1:0-1311 GCA_964625055.1 uncultured Bacteroides sp.
AAACGAGAGAGTGTAAATTTTGAGTGGAGCAATGTATGAATATATCAGGACGATCGTACCTGAGGAAAGGCTTCTGTTTCAGGAACCGATGAGCCGCCATACCACCTTCCGGGTGGGAGGCGAGGCGGAGTGTATCGTCATGGTGGAAACGCAGGAAGAGCTGTCACAGCTTATCCCGTATCTGAGCAGAAGCGGACAGGAATATTTTGTTCTGGGAAACGGAAGCAATCTGCTGGTAGGAGATAAGGGTTATCAGGGCGTCATTTTGAAGCTGGGCAAGCGGATGCAGCAGATTCTTGTGGATGGGAATCATATCGTGGCTGGAGCGGGCGCCTTGCTTTCTCAAGTGTCAGTAACTGCCAGAGACGCGGGCCTGAGCGGACTGGAGTTCGCGGCAGGGATACCCGGAACCATCGGCGGCGCCATTGTCATGAATGCCGGTGCCTATGACGGGGAAATGAAGCAGGTCGTGAAGACGGTTCGTGTGATGGATAAGGAGGGAGAGATCCTGACACTGGACAACGACACGATGGAGTTTGGCTACCGTACCAGTATTATCAAGGACAGACCTTTTATCGTGCTGGGTGTGATCATGGAACTGACAGCGGGAGAGAAGGAGCAGATCGGCGCACGGATGGAGGAGCTGATGGCGCTTCGCAAGAGTAAACAGCCCCTGGAATATCCCAGTGCAGGCAGTACCTTTAAGCGGCCGGAGGGGTATTATGCGGGGAAGCTCATCATGGATGCGGGGCTTCGAGGTTACCGTATCGGCGGCGCACAGGTGTCCGAGAAGCACTGCGGCTTTGTGATCAATGCGGGGGGCGCATCGGCGGCGGATGTCAAAGAGGTGATCGAGGAAGTGCAGGAGCGTGTGAAAGATAGATTTCATGTCCGGTTGGAGCCGGAGATCATTTTTCTGGGAGATTTTTAGGATCGTATTTTACGATAGCAGGGGCACGAAAGAAGGACGAAAACATGAGGTTTGTGATCGTGACGGGAATGAGCGGATCGGGAAAACGGACCGCCATGAAAATGCTTGAAGATGTGGGCTTTTACTGTGTTGATAATCTTCCTGTGGCGCTGATCGAGAAATTTGTGGAGTTGATCACGATGCCGCAGAGCGAGGTCAATAAAGTGGCTTTGGGAATCGATGTGCGCGCTGATCAATCCTTTGACGGTGTACACCGCATATTGGATCAGTTAAAGGAGAACGGTTATCTTTTAGAACTCCTTTTTCTGGAAGCAGGGGATGATGTTCTTTTAAAACTGTACAAGGAGACCAGAAGACTTCATCCGCTCTCTCCGGAGGGC
>CAZUZZ010000441.1:0-1309 GCA_964625055.1 uncultured Bacteroides sp.
GCATCCGTCTCACGGGAGAAGAGCATACTGTCCACATACCGGTTCGCCTCAATGACCTTGTAAGCATACACATAGGAGGCTGCCTGCAGCTCCTGCCCCTGAGAAGAGGTATAGCCCATCTCGCTCAGGATCAGGTGGCGCACCTCGCCGTCCTCTGTAAGCATCTCCGGTTTTTGCAGATAATCCGTCAGAACATGAAGATTCTTGATGGTGATCACCGGCGTATTCTCATTTTCCTGCACATAGGAGCTGTTGCTGCTCCATGCCTTGGCACTGGTCAGAGGATAATTGTACGGGTGCTGTGCCAGAGCCCAGTCGATATTGCCCTCCGCCTTCAAATTCCTGTTAAACTCATCCAGAATATCCTTGGAAGCATACCCGCTTTTGGAATAAAGACTTTTACCCCACTGCTGATCCAGAGAGATATACACCCTGGCACTCCCGTTTATGCTCAGGATCGCATTGTAAAAAACCCGGAACGCTCTGGCATATTCGTCCACATAGCTTGCCGTATCCATATACTCAATATGATTCCATTCCGCTCTGGCGTTAATCTCATTGCCGATCACCCAGTTTACGACCTTGCCGTGCCCGGTGCCGGAATAGCGGCTTGCCAGGAAAGAAGCGATGGCCGCGATACACTCCGTCCCCGCCTCGTCCGTGGCGTTAAAGGCATAGTAAGGCGCCCGTCCTCCAGATCTGGACTTGGGATGGATCAGCTCCGGACGGGAAGAGATATCATTTAAAATGATCGCTGTCGTGGTGATTCCCCGATTGGTAAGATTGGTAAAAATATAATCATACTCCGCAATGATCTGCCCGTTAAAGCTGTAGGTATTCCCATTGTAGGTATAATACACGGTAGGATAAAATTCATTGCTGGTAGGCCCAAGGATCCTGCTCAACGGGATATTGTAGGCCGCGTGCTTCACACCCAGGTCATCCAGTTCCGCACTCTGCAGCTTCTCCGGGTCCACCAGAAGTCCCTTCTTGGAGGTGGTATTGCCAAAAGAGAGCGTATATCTCGCGATCGCCTCCGGATTTGTTATGTAGTGAGGTCTTGTGATCGCCACAAAGCTGCCGTTTTTCTTGACCGCCACCACAAACTTGGAAAACAGTCTGGAACCTGCCGTGTTATAATTAAGATTGACCGAAAAGGTCAAATTCACATCCTTCTGATCCTCTATGAGATAATCGCTGCCTGTCAGAGCATTCTGATAGGTCTTTTCCTCAAACAGATAGTAGTACCCGTCGTCACTGATCGCCAGATCCTTCGCCTTCATGGTCACATCCACCTTGCCGGTCTCCG
>CAZUZZ010000442.1:0-1300 GCA_964625055.1 uncultured Bacteroides sp.
CCACTACCTTCTCAAATCTGCGGATGCTCAAGTTCTCGCCGATCACGGCTACCTTGTCAACCAGCGCATCCTTCACGGTCTTAGAAGCATCCAGATGCCACTTCTCACTAAGGAAAGCATCCATATCAGCCGCATCAGACTCCACCGCCTGTTTTGCCACCGCTTCCACATACTCCTGGAAATCAGCGTTCTTTGCCACAAAGTCGGTCTCGGAATTCACTTCCACTACCGCTGCGGTCTTCTCATCCTTGACCGCCACACGGCAAAGACCCTCAGCAGCGATTCTGCCCGCCTTCTTCTCTGCCTTTGCCTGTCCGTTCTTTCTCAGGTATTCTACCGCCGCATCCATGTTGCCGTCAGTCTCGTTCAGAGCCTTCTTGCAATCCATCATGCCCGCACCGGTCATCTCTCTCAACTCTTTTACCATTGCTGCTGTGATAGCCATCTATTTTCCCTCCTGAATTATCTATGCTACATCTCGGTCAGCTCGCGCCTCCGCACAATTCTTAGTCCTCTTCCTCTACCTTCTCCGCCTCAGCCTCTTCTACATAGTCATCCGCCTCAGCGCCCTGGTTTGCCTCTACGACAGCGTCCGCCATCTTGGAAACGATCAGCTTCACTGCACGGATCGCATCGTCATTGCCGGGAATGATATAGTCAAGCTCTTCAGGATCGCAGTTCGTATCGCCGATACCGATCAGAGTGATACCCAGCGTATGCGCCTCCTGTACACAGATTCTCTCCTTCTTGGGATCTACTACAAAGATACAGTCAGGAGTCCTGGTCATGTTCTTGATGCCGCCAAGATTCTTCTCTAACTTCTCCCACTCCTTCTTGATCTGGATGACTTCTTTCTTGGGCAGAACCTCAAAGGTGCCGTCCTCCGCCATCGTCTCGATCGCCTTTAATCTCTCTATTCTGGACTGGATCGTCTTAAAGTTGGTGAGCATACCGCCCAGCCATCTCTCATTTACATAGTACATACCGCAGCGCTCAGCCTCTGTTTTAACTGCATCCTGCGCCTGCTTCTTCGTTCCTACGAAGAGGATCGTGCCGCCCTGTGCCACCACATCAAACACTGCTCTGTACGCCTCGTCCACCTTACCTACAGACTTCTGTAAGTCGATAATGTGGATACCGTTTCTCTCCGTGAAGATGTAGGGAGCCATCTTAGGGTTCCATCTTCTGGTCTGATGTCCGAAATGAACACCTGCCTCCAACAACTGCTTCATTGAAATAACGCTCATGTCTCTACCTCCGTTTGGTTGTCTGCCATATACCGTGCGCCTCCCTGCCACCC
>CAZUZZ010000443.1:0-1290 GCA_964625055.1 uncultured Bacteroides sp.
TCTTGATCGGAAGAAAAAAAGAAATGAATCAGCTTGAACAGATGTATTCTAATATGCGGTTTGAGTTTATGGTTATGTATGGGAGACGAAGAATCGGAAAAACAACTATTTTACAGGAATTTTCCAAAATGCATAAAACCATATTTTTTTCTGCGCAGGAAAAAAATGATACTTTAAATTTACAGGATTTTTCGAGACTCGTACAGGAGTATTTTGATGGTAATTTTATAGCGAATTTCGAAAATTGGGAGGATGCGCTGAATTATTTTGGCAGAAAAGCACAAAATCAAAGAATTGTGTTAATCATTGATGAATTTCCTTTTCTGGCGGAAACAAATCCCAGTATAAAGAGTATTTTGCAGCATAAGATTGATCACGATTGGAAAGAACGAAATATATTTCTGATTCTTTGCGGTTCAAGTGTCAGCTTTATGCTGAATGATGTTATGGGATACAAGAGCCCTTTATATGGCCGTTGTACGGGCAGTATGGAGGTTCAGCCGTTTGACTATCTTGAAAGTGCAGAGTTTTTTCCGAATTATTCGGAGGAAGAGAAGCTGATTGCATATGGGATACTGGGAGGTGTTCCCAGGTATTTGAATGCGTTTGATCCGAAACGGTCTCTTAAAGAGAATCTTATTTCAGAAATTTTGGCAGACGGCGCATTTTTGAATGATGAGCCACAGACTTTGCTTCGCATGGAACTCAGGGAACCGGCTGTTTATAATTCCATTTTGGAAGCGGTCGCAAACGGCTGTAACAGAGTTGTGGAAATTGCAGATCGCATTCATGAGGAAAAGAGCAAGTGCAGCAAATATATGTTGACATTACAAACCCTCCGTCTGTTGGAAAAGCATATTCCCTGCGGGGAGTCGGATAGTAGTAAAAAGGGCATTTATGAGGTTGCCGATCACTTTTATAAGTTCTGGTACAGATATGTGTTTTCAAATAAAAGCTATTACGGTATGCTAGGGATTGATAAAGCAGCGGATGAAATCATGGGGGAAATCAGCGATTATATGGGTCCTGTGTTTGAAGATATTTGCAGACAGTATTTAATCAGGCGGGCCCAGGCCGAAAGGCTTCCTTTTGTTCCATATGTCATCGGCAGGTGGTGGGGCAATAATCCGGTCATTAAGGAACAGGATGATGTAGATTTGCTTGCCCTTGACCGGAAAAGAGAGCGGGGAATCTTTGTGGAATGCAAGTTTCGAAACAGGCCGATGGCAATGGATGAATATGACGACTTGGTGACGGCGACGGAGGCATTTCCCGGTGTAAGGGAAAAGA
>CAZUZZ010000444.1:0-1281 GCA_964625055.1 uncultured Bacteroides sp.
ATTTGTACCTGAATAACCTGTATTCCCGATGGCAGAAACCGGAACAGGCTTTGGCATATAAAAATAAATATCTTGAATGTTCACATCAACGTCAATAACAATTTTGAACACCATGAAAGTTAAGCCAATAAAATTGATTTCACTTTTTTTGAGCGATTTTTGTGAGCGGTACCGCTCAATTTTCAAATTTATTGTCACAACGTCTATCATCTCATATTTCTATGTTACTAAACCTTACTTTCTATTCTCGATAGATTGTTTGTACCAACTGCTGCCAATGTTTTTAACTGCTGTACTACAAGTTCTCTTAACAATAACATTCTTTCCTTCTGGGATTTTCCCTGTTTAATCAGTATGGCATTATAGCTTTCAAGATTTGCAAGTACCAAAAGTTCGTTGATTGACGCATAATCCCTCATATTACCATTTTTATCAACATTTGCTTCCCGCCACTCTTTAGCTGTTTCTCCAAATAAAACAACATTGAGCATATCGGCTTCATCTGCATATGTAAAAGACACCTGCTTTGCTGTAAGTTCTTGCGGCAACAGATTTTCTTTTATTGCATCTGTATGGATTCTGTAATTCAGCTTGGATATTTCACGATTAAGGTTCCAATTTAATGATAACCTGCTGGTTTCATCTGACTTCAACCGCTTATAGTCTTTTATAATATATAGTTTAAATTCTGGAGAAATCCATGATGCAAACTCAAAAGCAATATCGGAATGTGCGTATGTCCCACCATATCTCCCTGACTTTGATATAATGCCAATGGCATTCGTACTCTCAATCCATTTTTTGGGCGACATGGTAAATGCGTTTGCGCCGGCTTGGTTTTTAAACCCCTCGAATTCGATGGGTTTAAAATCAGAATTATGCAACATTTCCCACAGTCCTAAAAATTCAATCACATCTCTTCCCCTCATCCAGTTCTGAATAACTGCCGTAGGATCATCACTTTTATATTTTGCAATATCTGTAAGCGAAATAAATTCATTTTGAAAATCTTCGGTATAAATGCTTATATCAATGCCTTTCGCCTTAATAGTATCTTTAACAATTTTTGCCATTCTCCATCTCCTCGTAATGCTCCTGTTGGATATCACTGAATGCAATCATCAGATAAGCACAATAAATGCTTGCGAGATATTCACGAATCTGATGCCAGAAATCTCCTATTCAAAATGGCAGCAATAGAAAACACCGCTTCCTTTAGCTCGCCAATACTCTTTTTATATTCAATTTGCTCTGTTTCAGAACCAATATTTACTAATGCCA
>CAZUZZ010000445.1:0-1278 GCA_964625055.1 uncultured Bacteroides sp.
TCGTAAAGATGGTGGAGGAGAGAAAGACGAAGCATGACAGCAGCAAGGAAAAGAAAAACTGGTAGATAGAAGAAATGGATGCCCCGGTACAGATTTGTATCGGGGTGATTTGCCGGAGGGATGTTCTATGAAAAAAGGAATATATTCTATGATGACAGTGGCATTATGCGTCATGCTGCTTACCGCATGTGGAAACGGCAGCGGCCAATCAGGCAATGCAAGCACTCTGAATCCGACTGAGGGCAGCAGCACGGCGGATACAGAGTCAAAGATAGAAACAGAAGCAGATATAGAAACGGAGAATAGTAACGTGGAACAAAACGAATCAGAATATACCTACCTTCGGTCCTCCACGGTTGGGGATGTGATAAGTGATCCCTGTTTTGAGGATTTCGGGCGTCTTTTGTTTCCCGTGGATCGTTCTGTGTCAGAGAATATGACGCTGGAGGAAATCAGCAGCGGCAGTGTGTATGTCTGGTATAACTACATTGATCCGGACAAAACAGTAGAAATCATACAGAGCCTTCACGACCATGCGGCGGCAGGAGAACAGGTTTTTTATGATATTTATTCAGAGGAAGAAAAAGAGGTTGATCCGTCAAAGGAGGATACAGGTTTATTTTTCTTTCGGGGAAATCCGGGCGAGAAGTTTGCGGTAGTAAATGCAGGAGGCGGTTTTATGTATGTCGGAGCGATGCAGGACAGTTTTCCGCATGCGTTGGAGCTTTCAAAGATGGGATATAATGGTTTTGCCCTGATTTACCGCCCGGATGATCCGTATACAGATCTGGCGCAGGCAATTGGATTTATCTATGACCATGCACAAGAATTGGGTGTAGATCCGGAAAATTATTCCCTGTGGGGCGGATCGGCAGGGGCGAGAATGGCGGCAACCCTTGGAAACGGAGATGCGCTTCCCTATTTCGGAAGAGATGATGTACCGCAGGCAGCGGCGGTGATCATGCAGTACACAGGCTACAGTACAGTTTCAGAAAAGGATGCACCGACTTATGTCTGCGTTGGCACCAGCGACGGTATTGCAAGCTGG
Organism: uncultured Bacteroides sp.; assembly: GCA_964625055.1. Lineage (GTDB taxonomy): Bacteria > Bacillota > Clostridia > Lachnospirales > Lachnospiraceae > UBA3282. The sequence goes on from CAZUZZ010000445.1 coordinate 1,049, forward strand.
AGAACTATGCAGTCCAGACTGCAGAGCCTTGAGGCACTGGGCATTCCTACAGAGTTTCATTCTTATGAAGGCCTGCCGCACGGGTTTGGCATTGGAACTGGCACCATTGCGGAAGGGTGGATCAACGATGCGGCGGCATTTTGGGAGGCACAGTGTGAGTTGGCCGGTATCTGAGGGCATAAAACGCACAATACAACATGACGGTCAACAGAAAGTGAGGAAGCTATGAA
>CAZUZZ010000446.1:0-1272 GCA_964625055.1 uncultured Bacteroides sp.
GGGTGAGCAAACAGGGAACGGCGACCTTTATGGTCAGCTTCGAGATACGCAGCAGGGAAGAACTGCAGCGGATCATGGATAAGTTGAGAACCATTGAGAGTATTATAGATATCGAGAGAACGACGGGGTGATCATTATGGCAGAGTTAAAGATCGGAAGGCTGATGCTGGGCATCTGCCAGACAAATTGTTATTTTGTGTACAGAGAGGGATCGAATGAGGTGATCTTTTTTGATCCGGCGGACAAAGGCGATTACATTTATGAGACCTTGCAGGGGAAAGGGTTTCAGGTGAAGGGGATTCTTTTGACCCATGCCCATTTTGACCATATCTGGGGCAGTAACAGGCTGAGGGAGTTGTCGGGCGCCCCGCTCTATGCCTACGAGGCGGAGAAGGCGCTCTGTGAGGATGCGGTCACCAATGTGTCGGATCAGGTAGGACGCCCATACACCGTGATACCGGACCGCTATCTGCGGGATGGGGAGGAGATCACCATAGCCGGCATGACCTGTAAGCTGATCGCCACACCGGGACACACGGTAGGGAGCTGCTGTTATTATTTTGAGGAGGCTGGGATTTTAATTGCGGGCGATACGATCTTTCAGGAGTCGGTGGGCCGCACGGATCTGGCGACAGGCAGTATGAGCGCACTGACCAGATCCATTAAAGATAAGCTGTTTGTGCTGCCGGACGAGACCAAAGTATATCCGGGACATGGGGATTTCACCACCATCGGACATGAGAAAGCGTACAATCCCTTTGTGCAGTAGGGCGCAAACGACTGCTCTGTGGCAAAAGACTACGTATACATGACAGAGACAAGATAGGACTATGAGGATGGGCGATTGCAGAGAATGTGAATCGCCTATCTTTGCGAATTAACACCGGGGAGACGGAAAAGGGCGGAGAGGAATGGCTGAGAAGAGATTACAGGTGCTTAATAGGGATGCGATCAAATATATTGCCATGTTCACGATGCTTCTCAATCATATCGCCCACATCTTTCTGGAAAGAGGAACGCCTCTGTATGAGATATTTCAGGATATCGGTTTTTTCACCGCGCCGGTGATGTGTTTTTTTCTGGTGGAGGGGTATACTTACACACGCTCTAAGAGGGGATATGGTCTGCGGCTTTTGGTGTTTGCGGCAGTGTCCCAGTTCCCTTTTTATCTGGCGTTTGGATATCAAACTTTGAATATGATCTACACCCTGCTCTGTTGTTTCCTGATCCTGGTGGTCATGGAGAAGGTGAGCAATCCGCTTTTGTGCAGGG
>CAZUZZ010000447.1:0-1268 GCA_964625055.1 uncultured Bacteroides sp.
GGACAGATGGTTACAGTTTTCTGCCTGTCGCCTTTAACATGCTGGCATCCGCAAAGGAAGAAAAACGCATCAATTCCGCGAATGGCTCCATTGATAAACGGACGAATGGCTCAAAGGCGCGTAAGGACGCCATCATGCAGAAACCAGAAGCCGCAATCGCGCTGATAGACAGCGCATTGGAAGCCGGCATTGAGGCATGCTGCGTGCTCATGGACACCTGGTTCACCAATGAGCCGTTCATCCATGCCGTCCTTGGCAAAGGCCTGGATGTCATCGGTATGCTTAAGGATAACAAACAGAAGTATCACTATAAAGGCAAAATGCTTGGCCTTAAAGAACTGATCCGGTATATCCAGATTGATCCACTCCATAACATCTTCGGTTCTGTTGTTGTATATACAAAAAAGCACCGGATCCCAGTGAAGCTGGTGTTTGTCCGCAACCGGAATAAACCAGATGAATATATCGTCCTCCTCTCAACGGACTGCAGCCTGCCTGACTGTGAAATCGTGAGACGTTATGGCAACCGGCGGCCAATCGAATGCTGTTTTAAAGCTTGCAAATCGCTTTTAAAACTTGGCAAGGAGTTCCAAGGGGTAAGCTATGATCTTACCGTCAGCAGCACTGCGCTTGCCTTTACGCGCTTTATCCTGCTTGAATGGATGCGCCGTAAACATAAGGATGAGAAAACCATTGGTGAGCTGTTCTTTGTATGCTGTGAAGATATCCAGGATATGGAACTTTCAACGGCATTACGCAGTCTTATGGCCATTTTTTCCACTGGTGTCAGAAGTGGCAGCATAACCATAGACGAAACTGTGCGGATACAGTTAATTGAATGGTATGTATCGCAGCCAGCCTTTATCCAAGCCATATTTCCTGGATTTATATGGGAGATTGGTGCCGATGATGGGGATGCCGCCATATTAACTGCCGCATATTGTCAATAGTATATTTATTTTTGATGAAAACACGGTTGTTAGGGGCTTTTGCGCCCTAAAACCTTATGGGAAAGTTGAGTTACTATTTATTATATGTTTTATTGATAAAAACATATCGACACGAAGATAAATAATCTATAGTTCCCGCTACTTTTCTAACTACATTGGAAAGAAAGTAGCAAAAATACCAGTAAATTCAATGCTTTAGTTGAATTTTCATCTTTGTTTTGATATAGTGTAGTTGTAAATATTTTCAATTACAAAGAGGTGAACAAAATGGCTTACATTGCTTACTCAACCCCAAAGAACACAGGGGCAGTTTATGCA
>CAZUZZ010000448.1:0-1252 GCA_964625055.1 uncultured Bacteroides sp.
TACGACAGCATACAGCGCGGCTTATTTCATAGAAGCCTGTGAGCGGGCGGGAGTGTCATTCCAGAAGTTCGTAAACAGAAACGATATTCCGGGCGGTTCCACGATCGGGCCTGCCTTGTCCGGCTTAACCACGATCCCTACGGTGGATATGGGTGCGCCGATTCTAGCGATGCACTCGATCCGGGAATTTGGGGCTGTGGCGGATTTTGTGGATACAGAAATGGCTTTTCGGGAGTATTATGAGGATTGACAGCAATGAAGCAAATTAATTGGAAATATTATTTTGTATTGCTGTTACTGTTGCTTGTCCTGCTGAAAGTGATGAGTTATATGATGTTTTTAGAGGCAGTGGCTCTGTTTATAGGGTACTTGGCATGGGTTCTGTTTTCCGGAAGTATCTTTTATACATATAACAAGAAGAGGGGAGTGCGGAATGAATTTTGTATAAATTATGAATATGAAGTGTTGACAATGCATTTTTGGGTTGATGCGGTTCATAAAGAGTTAGCCGTGATATGTATGCTAAATCCATTTAAGGTGCAGTACTTTCCCCTAGACAGCGTAGAAAAAATAGAGCCGGTGGTTTCCTATGCCGGAAAAAAGAAAGATTACGCATATGGGGTATATTTTGATATAACAATCAATGGCAAAAAAACCAGTGTAGGTGTGGCAACTTCAGGCAGAGGATCTTTAATTAATGCGGCTTATAGAAATATCTGCTTAGAAGATATACAAAAATTTAAAGATGTGATTTGGAAAGCAAAGTCCTCTCAATGAATTCTGCGGCACTGATCGGACCGGAGCAGGCACGAAAATTAAAACAGCATTCAAGCTTCATTACTGGCTGGTTAGCCTATGAATCTTCCATATAAACCTCAAATTGCCCAGAATTAGTCCCACCAAAACAGCCATCTGTCCCCTTGTCACTACCGGGGAGATTCTAACTATGGAAGGCCTACGTTTCGATGAATATCCAACGGTTATCACGCTGCCAAACTTTTCGCCAGGAGCACGTTTCACAGTGCCTTTTGCAATTGCCTCGCCCTGTTCCACTACGGCAACTCGCACATAATTGTGGCGCAGATTGCCGTACTGTACGTGCGCTTCCCTCTGTTCATAGATAAACCGGTGAGGAAGATAAGTGAACAGATAGCCGCGGTTGTCCACCAGAAAAAATACAAGCAAAATAAGTATGCTTGTTAAAATATTCTTTTTGATCGCGTTAGGGATTCGTTCATCATTCCACATAAAG
>CAZUZZ010000449.1:0-1247 GCA_964625055.1 uncultured Bacteroides sp.
TGAACACGCTCGTAAAACTCGCAGACTTCTATGGCGTATCCACGGACTATCTCCTGCAAAGAACCAAGTACAACGCAAGCATGGATATGCTCAATCACCGGCTTTCCATGGATTATACTTTAAGCGACCTCATAAATACAACTCTGGAATTAGATCAGCACAATACGATCGCGCTGCTGGATTATTATGAACTTCTGACGCTTCGCAATTCCATCAATCGAGTTAAATAATTTCATAAAAACATCATACTTTCTTCATTGACTTCTTGTTTCACTCTATTTATGATGAAATCATAGCAAACGGCATAACTGCTTTTTTCGTGTCGTTACCTATTAGAAAAACAAATGGAGAATATGCTATGTCATCGAAAATGTCTGTCCACGAGGAAATCAAAGAACAGCACCAAAAAACCAAAGATATGACTCTCAAGGGAAAGCTCTCTTACTTCTGGTATTATTACAAGGTCCACACGATCGTCGTTATTGCCGTGCTCCTATTTCTCATAAGCTTCATCCGCCAGTTTCTGATAAACAAGCCCTATGCTTTTTATGCGGTTCTGCTGAACGCAGACAACAATCCTCAAAATATTGATACTTCTTTTCTGTGGGAAGATGAATTTCAAACCTATGCGGAGATCGATCCCGACTCCTATCAGGTGAATATTGACACATCTGTCACTTTATCTTCTGACGGCGGTTCTCAGTATGATGTGGCTAACCGCCAGAAAATGACTGCCATGATGCACGTGGGCGATATCCATGCCATTCTGGCTGATACGGAAAACTTTGAGAGTTATGCCCGCCTGGATTTTTTCTATGATCTCACTTCCGTTTTTACGGCTGAGGAACTGGCTCCCTATACGGACTACCTCTACTACACCGACGCCGCCGCTTTTGACGAAGATACCGGCGATACACTGGAGGAGATGGAGGCTGCCGCTAAAGAGATCTATGAACTGAACATCGATCACGGAAATCCCTCAACCATGGAAAAACCGGTAGCTGTGGGCATCCGCATCCCTGATACCGGAAACAAACTGGCTGAGTCAGGCTACTACGCCTATCTGCAGGAGGAATCCCGCACCTTTCAGGGTTATCCGGAAGAAACCGTTATCGGTATTCCCATCTCTGTAGAAGACCCTCATCTTGCGCTGAAATTTTTGGAATATTTGATGCAATAGAATCCTGAATAGCAAGGAGCTGCTACAGCAGCTCCTTTAACATTTGATTCACTGTACCGGGATCCGC
>CAZUZZ010000450.1:0-1246 GCA_964625055.1 uncultured Bacteroides sp.
AAAATATGTGTTGACAAACAATATTATATGTCGTATAGTATGTGCAGAAACAATATTATACGACATATAATATTGTGTAAATAAATAATATTATAGTTCAAAATATGGAGACATCCTTATGAGATATGTGAGAAGGAGGAAAGGAGTATATTGCATGGTTTTTAACACAGGAGCGGCGCTGCTCGACGCCATTGTACTGGCGGTGGTGTCTCATGAGACGGAAGGTACCTATGGCTATAAGATCACACAGGAAGTGCGGCTGGTCATAGAGATATCCGAGTCCACCCTGTATCCGGTTCTGCGCAGGCTGCAGAAGGATGAATGTCTGCAGATCTATGACATGGAATGTGCGGGGCGCAACAGGCGCTATTACAGGATCACGGAGAAGGGAAGGGCACAGCTGAATCTTTATATCAGCGAATGGTATCGGTATTCTGCCAAATTAAACAGTATCTTTGAGGGAGGAATAAGGCATGAATAGAGCGGAATTTATGAGCAGGCTGGCGTCGCTTTTACAGGATGTACCGCTTGCGGAGAGAGAGGAAGCGCTGCAATATTATAATGATTATTTTGACGATGCTGGTGAGGACAATGAGGAGAGCACCATAGCGTCGCTGGGATCTCCGGAGGAACTTGCCAAGTCCATTAAGGCGGGCCTTGCGGATGGTGGAAACGCAGGAGAATTTACGGAATCCGGGTTTTACAGTTATGAACAGAAGAACAAAAATCAAGTTATGTCAACCGAACAGATGCAGGGCGCAAATCAGGGAGGCAGTCAAAACAGACAGGGAGATCCCTACGGGCCGCAGGGAAATGCCGGCGGCAATGACTATGGGACGCAGCCGAATCCGGGAAGCCAAAAACCGAAAGAGGCTATGTCCGGCGGTAAAATAGCGCTCATCATCCTGCTGGCGGTACTGTTGTCACCGGTCTGGATCGGTGTCCTAGGCGGAATCTTTGGAGGTTTTTTAGGACTGCTGGGTGGAGCGATTGGCATTTTTGTCGCGTTTCTGGTAGTGGGGGTAGTATTGACAGTAGTAGGAGCGGCCTTGTTTGTGATTGGTATTGCGGCCATATTCGGTGCACCTCTTGGCGGCTTGTGCCTGATGGGTGGCGGTCTGATCATGGTGGCGCTGGGCCTGGTCTTTGTCTGGCTGACAGTGATCATTGTTGGAATGGCCATTCCTGCACTGGTACGGGGAATCGTAAGTTTGTGCAATAGAATATTTCACAGAGGAGGTGCACA
>CAZUZZ010000451.1:0-1242 GCA_964625055.1 uncultured Bacteroides sp.
ACGATCGAGTACAGGTAGGCCGCATTTTCCAGTCCCGCCAGATTCTCATCCACATAGCCGAAGTTGAAAAACATTTTCACCACTTTAGGCACGGACGGATCGTTTATACTCTTCAAAAAAGCATTCTCATAAATCGTATAGAAATGCTTGGTGATGACAAGGCGCAGTTTTCTGGCAGCGTCATCGGAAGCATTTTTGTCGGACATCTTGGCAAACTTGCTCACGGCCTCACGGAAAGAGGAAGCGGTCTCGGCGCTCACCTCGGCATAGTTAAGGATGGTATTCAGAGAATCGGTCAGATCCGCCACATCATCTACAGAGGCTGTATCCTCGCCGGGATTTTCTTCGGCGTGCTTCAGCTTCTCACGGTATTCCTCGATTCTCTTCTGATACATCTCCTTGTCGATGGATTCCTGGCTTTCAAGCTGTATCATCATCTTGGACAGCGCTGCGGTCAGGGTGGTAGAATCCGGATCGTTTGGTCCGATCCGATATAAAATGCTGGCATAGAGATCAAAGAGATCCAGATGATTTTCGTTCATCAGAATATGGATGATATCTGCCTTATATTCGTGGAATACACGGCTTATGGAGATGATCCGCTGGATGTCCTGGTTAGTTTTCATGACTAATCCGGTCAAGAACTCCATGCTGTAGAACTTGGCAGATTTTTGTGTAATAGATGTCTGCAGCTGGGTATAATAGCCGTCCAGCCAGCTTTCCAGATCCTCTTCCAGAGTAAGCTGTGTCACATTTTCCAGATCGGGGAGAACCCTTGCGGTGAATCCGTGTTTGGTGCAGAATGATTTGTATGTCTCATAGGTTTCCATCAGATAGTGATGGAAATTATCACAATCAAAAGAACTCATGGCATATTGGTCGTAAATCTCGCGGAACTGACGAAACAGGGAAACAATGAACATATTTGCCAGGTCCACGCTTTTTTCCATCAGAGTCTCCAGCTGCGCAGCCGTGCAGGCGTAGGACGAGATAGCCGTGGGCTCCTCCGTACGGTAGGAAATGAAATAGGAACCAAAAAAAATCTCGCAAATGCCGATCACATCGCCTTTTTGCAGATAAAATGTGCCGCCGGGATAAGTAGCGCATACGCTTCCTCTTGCGATCACGTGCAGGCCGGTCAGATTCTGTTCACTCTGGATCAGTTGTGTGCCCGCCGGAAATTCTTTTACAGCCATTTGGATACCTCCCCATGTTTGATCGAAAATTGATATAAAAACCCTG
>CAZUZZ010000452.1:0-1220 GCA_964625055.1 uncultured Bacteroides sp.
CTTTACTCATATTATCTCCTTTCTTCAATATCAATTTTTCAGTTTCACGGAAAACTGGAATTTATCTTATTCAACAATCCAATCAATTAAATGCTGTATGTGTATTTTCATAGTATCTAAGCATGGAACAGGACTTACTTCATCGTTAAGCAAAAGGGGTAATTCCGTACATCCTAATATAACAGCTTCAATACTTTTTTCTTCCGTCATACGCTTTATAATCTTTTGAAAACCTTGTAATGTTTCCTCTCTTACAATACCAAGTTCTAATTCCGAAGATATTTTACAATTTATATATTCCATTTCCTCCGTAGTTGGAATAATAATTTCAATATTACTACCATAAAAAGGTTTCTTAAAAAAGTCATCTGTCATAGTAAAAATAGTTCCAAGCAATCCCAGCCTGCGTTTATTCAACCGAATTGCCTCATCCCGTGTAACTTCGACAATGCTTACTAATGGAACTGTTGATTGTTCTTTCAATCTGTCAAATACAATATGTGGAGTATTTGCTGATAAAGCTATAAAGTCAGCTCCACTTTTTATAAGGCTTTTGATCGCCTTCATTAAATAATCAGTCAATTCATCGTATTTTTGCTCATTGCATAGTCTCAAAACATCAAATACATTTACACTTTCAATCGTTAGATTGGGGAAAAAGTTTCCTCCAAGTCTGTTTTGCACTCCATAAACAATATCATGATAATAGGGAATTGTTGACTCTGGACCCATTCCTCCAACCAATCCTAATTTCTTCATAGTATAATCCTTTCAAGTCCCGATTTAACAATGCAACTCAATGCATTTGTTCAATTACTCCACTTCATCTGATGATATTTTGATGTCGCATCATGAAAGCCCAAGGATCTATATAATTGGTATCCGGCTTCCGTTGCTTTGAGTTCTACAACACTCAATCCCATATCAGACACATCTTCCATAGTTGCTCTGGTGTAAATCATATCTTATCTCCATAAATATAAAAACCGGAATTTGAATGTTAATTCATGGATAATCTGAGTTTCTTCATTGATGCCCATAAACTATATCTACTTGAATAACGCTACTGAATATGATATATTATAAACACATAGGGAAAACAACCGCCCACAAGGTGGTTGACCATTGCAAAAAGATAGAAATTCCACCCTGCAACTGCCAAGTATATGAACTGAACCCAAAATATTGGACAGTTTATAATCAGTATCAAGCAACTATTA
>CAZUZZ010000453.1:0-1215 GCA_964625055.1 uncultured Bacteroides sp.
CTCCAGTATCAAAACCCAATCTTAATCGACTGCCCCTCTACATAAACACCTTTGGAGATCGTTATCGGCAGCTTCTGCTCCGCAGAGAGACCTATCGTCTCCCCATTTCGCAAAACCGCGCCCTCCTGTATAAGATAGGACGAAATATTCAGCATCATATCATAAACTTCTGCCGGGGACTGACTGCTGTTAATGATTTCCAGCTCGTCCTTCCCAAAGGAACTCAAGCCGTTGGTCCAACTGCTGACTCCTTTTTCATCCTGATACAATCCGACAAACACCAAAGCAGTCAAAGGGAATTCTCCCTCTTTCATGATCATAGCCGACCGAATAAAGTCCTCCGGAAGCCACACTGTGCCACAATCATAGATTCCCAGAGCATTAGAGGCTTTCAGACAGGCCGCCGCGACTTTAGCAAAAAGCTCTCCCGCTTTCAAAGGATCCGCATCACGCCCCAATACCGCCACTATCAGATGAGCGTTGTGATTTTGAGCCGCGGCGATTGACTTTTCTCTGGTCATAAAATTGCTGTTCGCCCAATATTCTGCCTCCCCGTCGGGAACTTTGATTTCCATTAAGCCAACCGTAACCAGCATACCATCCACATCAAAAGCAATAGCCACACCGTCACTTCTTGGATTCTCACAATCTTCCGGGCATTCGATTCCCCAGTCTTCTTTGAGGGCTTCGCGAAACTCCTTTACATGAAACTCCGGCGTAGATAAAAGCACAAAACCCAAAAAATCTCCGCCTTTTTTATCTTTGTTCTGGCTCTCCTTCTGCTTATTGGCTTGCTCCATCCAATACTGACGGATCTTTTCTACCATCGCCACACATTTTTCCTGTGCAGTAGTAGGATCATAATTTTCCATTTCGCTGTAAATATGCCCACAGTGTCCCAGACCGTCCCCCTCATAGCCTCCGCAGACCGCCACTTTCCAGGAACCCAAAACGGATTTTTTAAACTTGAAAATGTAGTAATGCAGATCATGCAGATCAAATTCGCCCGCGATCTCTAGTTTTGCGGGTTTTTTCCCAAGTTCCTGTGGATGCGAAAGCCATTCTTCCATTACCGCTGTTGCGGCCTTTTCCTGTGCATTCATATGTCTGCCCTCCTGTATGACTAATCTCTTTCCATATGTTACCTTTTTATCATCTACCCTGCAGTGCACATTCGGAAGCCTACGGCTTCCTCATTCGCGGGCTGTCTACGCT
>CAZUZZ010000454.1:0-1210 GCA_964625055.1 uncultured Bacteroides sp.
TGCCATCTTTTTCAAAAAGATTGTGGTATGATCAGCGCAGGAAAAGGGGCGTGAGACAAATGGAAACGGGATCGGTTGTTATTCACAAGGGCGGGAAAGAAAAAAAGTACGATATCTATATTGAAGATTATGTCCTGTCGTATTTAAAACGGGAGACGGATTCTCTGGAGCTGTCTGAGATTTTTTTCTATGGTTTTAAGCAGCAGGCAGGCAGAAAATTATTTGTCTATGGAGCAGGGCGGGGAAGAAGCATTCCTGCTTTTAGCGGATATGATCTTCTGGAAGAACTTATGTGCCGCCTTACCCAGGCAGGTCCTGTGTTTATGATGCGGGAAGGAAACGATATCTATGAGATAAAGGGGTTTAAAGTTTTTTACATGAACAATGAGGCGATGCAGCGCTATCTTCTTGAATGGAAGGAAGGGAGCGATACTTCGCATGAGACTGCGGAGGAGCCGCCGGAACCGCAGCAGACAACCCTTTTGCCGCCGCTTGGCGATCACTCAAGAAGAATGCCGCATGGAGCGATGTCTCTGCAGCTGTGTCTGATCCTGATGGTTCTGGTGGCAATTGTGATCAGCTCCGCCAACAGCTATGACAAAATGGGGCAGTTAAACCGGTCTGCCAGAGAGGTTTTCTTTGCAATAGAAAATCAGGAGGCGGAAGAAGGAACCGGAAATTCCGGTCAGGAAGAACAGCGGGAAACTGAGATCGTGGTGCAGAGAGATACTATGGCAGTAAAAAAAGAAGAGACTTTGAATGCGGAGGACGCTTTATCGGAACCGGAGCAGGAGACGGATGGGGAGAGCGCCTTAGAGTCGTCGGGGGACAAGCCGATAGAAAATGAGGCTGAGGAGAAAGAAAAAGAGGAAGAGGTAGAGGAATCGGTGCAGACAGCAGCCGAGTCGAGCGATGAGGATAATACGGAGGCGCTTTCCAGAAGCATAACCAGATATTATGAGGTAGAGCAGGGTGATACGCTCTACACGATCAGTCAGAAGATTTATGGAGATACTTCGCGGGTGGAGAAAATATGTGAAATAAATGAAATCGCGGATCCTGACAAAATCCGTTCCGGACAAAAAATAATACTGCCATAAGAAAAACTTCGCAGTTCTTTCGGGAATGTTTTAGTGTATTGGCATCTGAGAATATGATATAATCGTCGCAGGATCAGCATCCTGCGACCAAAGAATTGCGTTGCAATTCT
>CAZUZZ010000455.1:0-1194 GCA_964625055.1 uncultured Bacteroides sp.
CCTCCACCATACTCTCCGCCTTGCTCTCTCCCACGCCGCTGATCTTCACGGTCTGCGAGTAGATCACACCGGTCTGCAGTCCCGCAAGGTAAGGCATGATGGAGCGTTCAAACATGGGGATCAGTTCTCCCGGAGGCCCCGGCATCAGGATCAGGTGTTTGTCATTTTCCGTTATGATGATCCCCGGTGCCGTACCGCCCGGGTTATCCACCACGATGCACCCTTCCGGCACCATGGCCTGCTTCCAGTTATTGTCCGTGATCTCCAGATTTCTCTCTGCAAAAAACTGCCGGATCGCTTCCTTCGACGGCTCGTGCAGATAGAGTGCTCTCCCCATCACCTTCGCCGCCGCCTCCTTGGTCAGATCATCCTGGGTGGGACCGAGACCGCCCGACAAGAGCAGAATATCCGCTCTGGAGAGCGCAAGTTTAATTGTCTCCATAAGCCTCTCTTCATTGTCCCCGACCACATCCTGATGATAACAGGAAAGGCCCAGCTCCGCACACTTTTCCGCCAGATAAGCTGCATTCGTATTTACGATATTACCCAACAATATCTCTGTTCCAACTGCAATGATCTCTACTGTCATAGCACGCTTCCCTCTCTTCCATATCTATGCCGTCAATAGCTGTTATTTCCCGCTTTCCTGCATCACACCTCTGTTCTTGATCAGATAATCCACCAGCGAGACCACCGTCAATAGGAGCGCCACCCACATCACGACCTGCGTGACAAGATGAAGCGGCTCCAGATCAGCGATCATCAGGCAGATCATCACGATCTGGAAGGTTGTCTTAAACTTGCCCCAGTAGCTTGCCGCAATGACCACGCCGTTATCCGAAGCTATCAGCCGGAATCCGCTGATGATGAACTCTCTGGCAATGATCAGGATCACGATCCATGCCGGAATCCTGGAAAGCTCCACCAGACAGATCAGCGCGGAGCAGACAAGCAGCTTATCTGCCAGCGGATCCATGAATTTACCAAAGTTCGTCACCAGATTATATTTTCTGGCAATATGACCGTCCAGAAAATCCGTCAGACTGGCAATGATGAAGATTGCCAGTGCGATCCAATCGTCATAAGCGGTAATATCAAACAACAAAAGCACCACAAAAAACGGAATCAATATCACCCGGAACACCGTTAATTTATTCGGCAGATTCATCTTCCAACTCTCCTATCAGATCATAT
>CAZUZZ010000456.1:0-1186 GCA_964625055.1 uncultured Bacteroides sp.
AAACACACTGCCGTCAGACATCCCCAGAGAATGGGCCGCCTCCGACTGGCCCTTCGGCACTGCGTTCACACCGGAACGAAGCACCTCCGCCACCACGCCCGATGCAGAGATCGCCACCGGAACTGTTATTTTTAAAAAGGCCGACAGTTTCAAGCCAAACTGGGGCGCCACCAAAAAGAAAAAGTATATAAAAAGAAGCGTGGGGACGCCTCGGCTGAACTCGATCAATGCCGTACTGATCCCGCGAAGAATCTTACTTTTACTGATCCTGCCGAGCATCAAAAGCAGACCCGCCGCAAACGCGATCACACCTGCCGCGATAGCCGCTTTCAGTGTGCCCGCCAGACCGCTTCCCAAAAATTTCCAGGTGGTATACTTTGTAAAAAAAAGCCAATATTTTGCATCCAACTGTCCGGTAATATAAAACTGACGGACGACAACAGCAAGCAGCGTTGCAATCACCGCCAGCGATGCCGCCGTAAAAACCATGATCCATTTGCGGGTCTTCGGTCCGGGCGGCTCATAGATCACATCCCTTATGGAAGTAGTCATCGCAGTATCCTCACTTTCCGATCAAGCAGACTGCCAAGCTGTCCGATCATCACCGCAGTTGCACAATAGAGCAAGGCAGAGATCAGGAATGCGGTAACGCCGCCCACCGCCCGCGTGTTGATATAGGAGACAATACCGGTAAGATCCGTAGGATTTAACGGCACCTGTGAGGCTAACGCCGTGGTAAGCATAGTGGCAACTAACAGGTTCGTCATCGGCAGTACACTTGCCCGCAGCGCCTGCGGAAAGATAACGTTCCTGAGCATTTGGAAAAACGTCATCCCCAGTGCGCGGGCGGCTTCAATCTGCCCCACCGCTATGGTGTTCATGCCCGCCATGAGATACTCCGAGCAGAACGCGGAAGGAATCAGCGATGTTGCGATCAGGACACAGGCGTAATAGGACCACACCAGATTCAGGTACGGCAAAGCATAGACCAGAACGATCAAAAGCGCCGCCCCCGGAATATTCCGGAATATCTGGACATAGAAATCTCCTGCGACCCTTGCCGGCTTAATGGGGCAGATCCGTATCACGGTAATGACCACCCCAATGACAAAAGCCAGCGTAAAGGCCAATGCAGTCAACTTCCATGTGGTAAAAAGCGCCTGAATGTACTTGTCTCCGTATTGGG
>CAZUZZ010000457.1:0-1180 GCA_964625055.1 uncultured Bacteroides sp.
GACACCTTTGAGCCTAATCTCATGCTTCTGGATCTGATGCTTCCCGGCATAGACGGTTATCAGGTCTGCCGTGAAGTCCGATCCAAATCCACCCTCCCCATCATCATGCTCTCCGCCAAGGGCGAGGTCTTCGACAAGGTACTGGGGTTGGAGCTGGGCGCCGATGATTACATGGAAAAGCCCTTCGATTCCAAGGAACTTGTCGCCCGTGTCAAGGCGGTACTGCGCCGTTATAAGCCGGTGGTGGCAGAGCCTAAAAATTCCGATGTGAAGAGCGTGGAATATCCGGATCTGATCATCAACCAGACCAACTACTCCGTCATCTATATGGGAAAGACCATCGAGATGCCCCCCAAGGAGCTGGAACTTCTCTATTTCCTGGCATCCTCACCCAATCACGTCTTCTCCAGAGAGCAGCTTTTAGACCAGATCTGGGGCTATGAGTATATCGGCGACAGCCGCACGGTGGATGTCCATGTCAAACGGCTGCGGGAAAAGATCAACGATCACGAAAGCTGGCGCATCGCCACCATCTGGGGCGTCGGTTATAAATTTGAATACAAGGGCAATTAAGTATGAGAAAAACACTTTACCTTAAGTTAATACTCGCCTACATTATCTTCGGCCTGTTTGGCTTTATGGTGGTGGCTACCTTTGTGTCTGACATGACCTCCAGTCATCTGACAAAGGAAAAAGCGGACGCCCTTTACCGGGAGGCGACGCTGATCGCTAATACCTACGCCACGGATCTCTACAATACCGAAGCTTCTCTGGAAACGGTCAAAGCGCAGCTGGACGCTCTGGACACATACTTCAATGCCACGATCTGGATCATTAATCCCTCCGGGCGTATGATACTGGATTCCTCCGCTCCTGTGGACGTGGAAAATGAGGTCGTTATAGAAAATTTTGATCCCACTATTACCGCCGGCTCCTACTACACCGTAGGCGACTTTTTTCAGACCTTTGATCAGGAAATGCTGAGTGTCTTTGCCCCCATCACCTCCGACTATAAAGTAAAGGGCTATGTGGTAATTCACGCTTCCCTGAATAGCATACAGGCTGAGACCAATCAGCTGCTAAACATTTCTTATATCATGCTGTTGATTCTTTTTCTCCTGTCCCTTATCATCCTGATCTTTTTTACAGAGATCGTTTATATTCCTCTGCGCAAGATCAC
>CAZUZZ010000458.1:0-1178 GCA_964625055.1 uncultured Bacteroides sp.
ATTAAAAAGAGTGCATCGGAGCTGGTAGGGCATACACCGCTTCTGGAGGTGACCAATTATGAGGAGAACAACGGCATCGTGGATGCGACGATCCTGGTGAAATTAGAGTATTTTAATCCGGCGGGATCGGTGAAGGACCGTATCGCCCTGCATATGATCGAGGTGGCGGAGCGGGAAGGTAAGCTTAAGCCCGGCGGCACGATCATCGAGCCCACCAGCGGTAATACAGGCATCGGCATCGCGGCGGTAGCGGCGGCCAAAGGGTATCAGGCAGTGTTGACGCTGCCGGAGACGATGAGCGTGGAGCGGCGCAAGCTCCTGCAGGCCTACGGCGCGAAGCTGGTGCTGACGGATGGTGCGCAGGGCATGAAGGGAGCCATCGCAAAGGCGGAGGAACTGCAGGCGTCTACTCCCGGTTCTATCATTCTGGGACAGTTTGTCAATCCGGCGAACCCGGCGATCCACAAGGCGACCACAGGCCCTGAGATCTGGGAGGACACGGACGGGAAAGTGGATATTTTCGTGGCGGGCGTCGGCACCGGCGGCACGGTAACGGGCGTGGGTACTTATTTAAAGGAAAAGAATCCTGCCGTGAAGGTGGTGGCGGTGGAGCCTGAGGGCAGCCCTGTCCTTTCCGGCGGACAGCCGGGCGCCCATAAGATTCAGGGAATCGGTGCGGGCTTTGTGCCGGATACTTTGGATACGAGCATATATGATGAGATCATCAAGGTTTCCAACGAGGACGCTTTTACCGCAGGCAGAGCGATCGCGCAGCAGGAGGGCGTTCTGGTGGGTATTTCCTCGGGAGCGGCGCTGCACGCGGCGAAGGAGCTTGCAAAGCGGCCGGAGAATAAGGGGAAGGTGATCGTGGCACTTTTGCCCGACTCGGGAGACAGATATCTCTCCACACCGCTGTTCTCCGCGGAATAACGTTCAGCACATGCCCATTCGCAAAATCGCATCTTCGATGCTGTCCTTTTGCTCATGCGCGGGCATTCCCTCAGACCTTCATTTATCACTCAAATTCATGCAAGCATGATTTGATTGTCAAATGAATGTCTGGCTGAACTAAATATTGACATTTTGCGGGAAACATACTATAGTGAGCGCGGGGGAATTGTAGATATTGCCTGGAAAGGATAAAGCGAGATGGCGGAAATGATCGAAGTGCAGGAGCT
>CAZUZZ010000459.1:0-1159 GCA_964625055.1 uncultured Bacteroides sp.
GACAGAAATATTCTGATGCAGTGAATCCAGCAGATTATGAGAAAAAGGAATTGCCGATTTTTGCGCAGGCCGATAGGTGGCTTGCGCTTTATTTTAGTGGAAGGGAGCCGGATTTTCTGCCGCCGCTTGCGCCGGAGGGGACACCCTTTCGGAAGGCGGTCTGGGAGATCCTGCTCACGATTCCCTACGGAGAGACAATGACTTATGGGGAGATCGCTCAGGAAATGGCGAAACAGAGAGGCGTGTCCAGAATGGCGGCGCGGGCTGTCGGCGGTGCGGTGGGTCATAATCCCATATCTATTATGATCCCCTGCCATCGGGTGATCGGAGCGGATGGAAGTCTGACAGGCTTTGCCGGCGGCCTTGCCGTAAAGGAAAAGCTGCTCAGGATGGAGAGCCGGTAAAAATAACAGTGCAAGAAAAGCAGAAATCTGATATACTTATACGCGAGAGTACCTCAAATCAAAACGAAATGAAGGAGAACAGAGTATGAAATACAAAGTTTTGCTTATGGGAAACAACAAGATGGTCATCAATGAGTTTTTTACTTATATGGATATGAGTTTCGAGTGTTTCAGCACCTCGGATCGTTATGATGACATTATCAATCATGTAAAATACATACATCCGGACGCGTTGATCTACTGCCTGCACGGGGAACATCCGGATGACTTGAAACGATTTGTCAACGTGGAGACCAAGCTCGCCAAGGAAAGGATTCCGATCGTGGTTGTGGGAGACGATGAGGACTGCGGCGAGTTTGAGCGTATTGCACCTATGTTGGAGGTGACAATGTTCCATAGACCCATATCCAGCCAAAAGCTGGAAGAGGGCGTCCTCAAGCTTTTGAAGGAAAAGAGGCCGAATGGTGGAGAGGAGAAGCGGTCTGTGACGGTGACAGAGAGTGCACTGAAGACCGAGGATGTTATGCGCGTAGCGGAGGAACTTCTTGCGCAGATTGCTAAGGAGGAAGAGAAAGAGAAGGAACGGGAAAAAGAAGCGGCGAGAAAGAAACACATCCTGGTCGTGGATGACGACAGCAGCGTATTGAAGCTCTTAAAGGGTTATTTGACGGAGCGCTATGACGTGGCAACGGCTATCAGCGGAAAGATTGCGCTTAAGTTCCTGGAGACGAAAAGGACGGATATGGTGCTTCTGG
>CAZUZZ010000460.1:0-1154 GCA_964625055.1 uncultured Bacteroides sp.
AGAAAGTAAACGATATCATTGAGATAAGAGGACTTAAGATAGATAAGACCGCCCGCCGGGTCTATGTGGACGGAGAAGAGAGGGTTTTCACCACGAAGGAATTTGATCTGCTGACCTTCCTTGCGGAGAATCCTAACCATGTTTATTCTAAAGATGAATTGTTCCGGGAGATCTGGGATATGGATTCCATCGGCGATATCGCTACCGTCACTGTGCATATCAAGAAGATTCGCGAGAAGATAGAGTTTGATACGGCGAAGCCGCAGTACATCGAGACAATCTGGGGTATTGGATACCGGTTTAAGATTTAACAGACGCAGACTCAGCAAGTCCTACTGGCATTGCAGGGGATTACGGCTTCTGAGATATCAAGGAGAATGATATGAAACATGATAAATGAAAAGAATATTCTCTATGAAGATAAGGAGATTCTTGTCTGCCACAAACCCGCCGGAATTGCGACCCAGACATCGAGAGTGGGACAGGCGGATATGGTCAGCGAAGTGACAGGATATCTGGCTTCCCGGACAGAGGCTGCCAATAAGAAGCCTTATCTGGGTGTGGTGCATCGCCTGGATCAGCCCGTGGAAGGAATTTTGGTCTTTGCCAAGAATCAAACGGCGGCTGCGGCTCTGAGCAGGCAGGCGTCGGGGGAGCGGATGGAAAAAGAGTATCTGGCCGTGGTCTGCGGGAAAGAGATTCCGCAGTCGGGAGAACTTACGGATTATCTGGTGAAAGATGGCCGGACGAATACTTCGCGTGTTGTGCCGCCGGAGGTAAAGGACGCTAAAAAGGCGGTACTGGAATATGAGATCTTGGAGAAAAAGCTGCCGGAAGAAAACGATCTATGCCAGCTTGCGCTTGTGAGAGTCCGTCTGCATACGGGCAGACATCATCAGATCCGAGTGCAGATGGCCAATGCAGGAATGCCGCTTTTGGGCGATCACAAGTATGCCGACGAAGCCGCGCTTGCCGTGTCAAGGCACCTGGAGCTTAAAGAGATCGCGCTGTGTGCCAGCCGACTGGCCTTTGATCATCCGAAGACGGAAAAGCGGATGCAGTTCCAGATCGCGCCTGAGGGAACGGCGTTTCGGAAGGTTTTTAAAAATAGCGCGCAAAACGCATAGGATTCTCCTAAAAATACATAATAAAAC
>CAZUZZ010000461.1:0-1150 GCA_964625055.1 uncultured Bacteroides sp.
TAGATGAGCTGCCGCTGTCGACTGTATTTCATCGCCATGGCAATCCTCCCTGAGCGATCATAAATTCCATAATCTGTAAAATAGGAATCATTACTGTTTTATAGACTCATTATAGCAAAGAAAACAGGTATGTCAATCCTGAAGCGGTAAATTTATAAATTTTTTATAAGATTATCGGAGATGTTTCATTTTTAGGTATGTGAAATGTGGTATCATATATTTTAACAGTTCACTCTATATAAGGGATAGAAAGGAAGTTTTTCAGTGAAATTCAGAACAAGACTCCTGATCACGTCACTGACCATCGTATTGCTGCCGCTTTTGCTCACAAGTGTAGCGCTTTTAGTGGTGGGCAGCCATATTGAAGGTACGGAGCGAGAGCTGGGGTTTTTGAACAGAGATAATTCCTCATTTATTTATACCATAGAAAACTACAGCCGTATCACGGAGGAAGTTTTGGAGGAGGTCAGGCAGCAGATCACAGAGGATCCCTCAAGGCTGGAGGACACTGCTTATCTGGATGAGATCACGGAGGATCTGCGGGACAAGTCTTCCTATATCATAGTCAGAAAGGGAGAGGAGCTCTATTACACCGGCAATCCTAATGCCGCGAAGTTGATTTTTCCAACGCTGCCGGAGTACGGCAGTGAAATGTCCAGCGCGGAAGCAGGTTATTACTATAATAATATCAAAAAACTGGTCAAGGAAGTTGATTTTTACTTTTTGGATGGCAGTGAGGGCAGTTTTTTCGTGGTGACAAGTGTCAGCTCCCTGCTTTCCCGGAAAACGCTTCACAATATGGCGCTTTCCTTTATTCTGGTACTCTTGCTTACAAGTATCCTGTTGACGCAGTGGATCCAGAAGGGCATATTTACCCCGATCAATCAGCTAAATACGGCGATGCAGAATATCGCCGAGGGGAATCTGGAGTATATGCTGACCACAGACGAGAAGGGGGAGATCGGAGAGCTTTACCGTAATTATGAGGACATGAGGCTGCGGCTGAAGGAGTCTCTGGACGAGAAATTTGAACATGAACAGAAAAACAGGGAGCTGATCAGCAATATTTCCCACGATCTGAAAACGCCCATCACTGCAGTGAAGGGTTATGTGGAAGGTATCATGGACGGGGTTGCGGACACGCCGGAAA
>CAZUZZ010000462.1:0-1148 GCA_964625055.1 uncultured Bacteroides sp.
ATTTTTTTTAGTAATATGGATAAGAAGAGTGTCAGAGCAGGTGAGGGCTTACGTTCGACGGATTATGTCGGAAAAGGCGAACGTCTTATGCGTCTGCAGAATGAGGTGCGCAGCTTAAAGCCGGGGCAGACCCTGCAGGGAACGGTGGTCAGTCGAAACGGTAATTCCGTACAGATCGAACTGGCGCAGGATTTCACCATTAACGCCAAGGTGGATAAGAGCGTAAGTATTGCCCTGGGGCAGATGATGAGCTTTGAGGTCAAGGCAAACAGCAGCTCCTTCATGTCGCTTGCGCCCCTCTATACGAATACGGCGAACACGGCTACGATCCTGCGTGCCCTGGCGGCGGCGGGACTGCCGGAAACGGCAGAAAATATGGAGATGGTGGCTAAAATGATGGAGGAGGGAATGCCGATCGATAAGGAGTCCATCCTGAATATGAGCCGGCAGCTTCTTGAATTTCCGGGACAGGATCCTACCTCCATTATACAGATGACCCGTCTGGGGCTGCCTTTGACGGCGGAAAATATCGAACAGTTTGAGCAATATAAAAATGCCACGCATCAGATCCTCTCAAGCGTGGATACCATAGCGGAGGAGCTGCCTCAGGTTTTTCAGCAGCTGGTGCAGGAGGGGCAGACAGATAAGGCGCTTGCCTTCTATGAAGCTGTTTTGGCGGCATTTTCGGAGGATGGCGATGCAGAGGACGGCACTGTTACCCTTCAGGGAAGCATGGCTGACACGTCTCTGGCGGAGGCGGCAGCGGCGAATGAGGCGGTGCTCGAAGGGGATCTGGAGGCCGTGGCGGAGAATCTTAAGGGGCAGAACGGAGATGTCTCTGTTGCGGCAGGGCAGAGCCCTTTGCCGGAGACGGCAGAGCAGGAGAATAAAGCGGCAGGTGATCCCACAGCGGCGGAGGGAATGCTGCCGGAGACGGAGAATGGCAGGGAGACCATACTCACCCAGGGCCAGTGGGAACGGTTGGGAGAGGCGCTGCGGGAGCTGGGACTGCATGAGCAGACTGCGGAACAGATCAAAAATGGGGAGATGGATCCTAAGGATGTCCTGCAGCTTGTCAGACAGTTTGTACAGAAGGCGGGACAGTCGGATACATCGGATCAGGCTTTGCATAAATTGCTGGGCGGCAG
>CAZUZZ010000463.1:0-1144 GCA_964625055.1 uncultured Bacteroides sp.
AGGCGGGACAGTCGGATACATCGGATCAGGCTTTGCATAAATTGCTGGGCGGCAGAGAATTTCAGGAGCTTTTAAAACAGGAGATCGGTCGTCAATGGACCATAGAGCCGAAGGATGTGGCGGATAAAAAGCAGGTGGAACAGCTCTATGAGAGGATCAGAGAGCAGACGGCCAGACTGTCTCAGGCGCTTGATACAGCGGGAAAGGGCGATGCGCCTGCGGCGAGAAGCGTGCAGAATCTACAGAACAATGTGGATTTCATGAACCAGATGAATCATTTGTATACCTATGTGCAGCTTCCGCTGAAGATGTTGGGAAACAACGCGCACGGGGATCTCTACGTCTATACAAACAAGAAAAATCTGGCGTCGAAGGACGGGCAGGTGAGTGCACTTCTGCATCTGGATATGGAGCATCTGGGACCGTTGGACGTCTATGTGACGATGAAGGATAAGCAGGTGGCCACCAATTTTACGGTGATGGACGACAGCGTTCTTGATCTGATCGAGAAGCATATTGATATTCTGAATAAGCGTCTGGAGGACAGGGGATATTCTCTGAAAGCACAGATGCACGTAAAAGAGGACAATGCGGAGGAGGAAGAGACTTCCGTTATGCAGACCCTTCTGCATCAGCAGAAAAACATTTCGGTGTTGAGCCGGACATCCTTTGATATGCGCGCATAACCGCGCGAAAAGAACTTCCAAAGACGTCCCGCCATTGGACGGGACGCCAGGAAGTTCTATGTTTCGCACAAGAGAATGCCAAAAGCAGGCATTCTCTGTATGGAAAATGAGAGGAATTGGATATGGCGGAGAAAAAGGGAGAAAAAGTAAAGCAGGCCATCGCCCTGGAGTATGATCCCGAGGACGAGGCACCCCGTGTCATTGCTTCCGGACGAGGCGCGTTGGCGGAGCGTATCATCGAGCGGGCGAAGGAGGCAGATGTGCCGGTCCATCGGGATGATAAGCTGGCAGATACGCTTTCCCGGTTGGAGATTGGGGACATGATCCCGCCGGAGCTGTATGAGGTGGTGGCGGAGATTTTGATCTTTGTGGATTCCATGGATAAGGTGAAAGCCAAGATAGCAAAGGGTAAGTGAGGATGAATACGAGAAGAAAAGGGGCACAGAAGGAGGAACAGG
>CAZUZZ010000464.1:0-1142 GCA_964625055.1 uncultured Bacteroides sp.
CACCAGACATCTTCTGGTGACGGATGAATCTTTTTTAAGTAAGACAAATCCGGTCTATTATCGTCCGGTTGCCTTCTTTTTTAAGCAGCCGGGAGAAATCACGACGGCAGATCAGCTGGAGTATCTGGAGAAGAAGTATAAAAGGGTGTTTGAGATATCCAGGTCGGGGAATGCGTTCTACGATGTGGCACTGCCGGAGGTTCAGGTAGCAGTGATGCCGGATGGGATGGCCCTTGCAGATAACTATGTGGAGATGATAACCCTGCATTCTCTGGTGGAAGTGTATCGTACGGTGGGAATGGAGCGGGAATATCATATTGTCCATATTGGGAAGACGGGGACAAACAACCGGGAGTATCTTTGTCTGGAGGCTTCCGGTTATGATGATATTCCGGCACTTACAGAGGATATTTTGTGTCTGATCGCCGGTGCATTGAGCGGAGGTTTTTCTACATCTGAATATGATGTAATGGATTTCTTTCACGAGTATAGTGGGAAAGTATATTTTTCTTTCGGTGAGGATGCGACGGGCTATACAGGAAGCGTTTCTTTTGGCGGCAGGGACGGAGAATGGCCGATAGACGTGGAAGCGATTGTTCGTACCGCATATAGCAAATATGAAATCGATGGACAGGAAGAGGAACAGAAGCCGTACCAGAATACCGGAGAGGACAATCGTGTCGGCGAGGGTGACGAGACCGCTTCGGAGTCAGAGACAGAGCCGGAGTTTGCGACAGATTACAGGGAGGCGGCCGCGAGAGCGGTCTATGATTCAGTGCTTTCGGAAGAGGGATTTTCCTATGAGGTGTGCTATAATGCCAAGGGAAATCTTTATATTGATTTGGGGACTAAGACATCAGAGGAGGATGGCAAGGTTTACTCTTATCGCCTTGTATATGACCGCCCTTCTAAGAATGGAGCCTGCGAGCTTTTGGTACTGTATCGGTCCGTAGAGGGATCAGATAATGAGGTCATCGTGGATATGTATGCGGTGGAGACTGCCACCGGAAAAGTGGTCGCCTCCGGCAAAAAAGCGTGGGGCGATGTGGGGACGAAGGAATACCGGGAGATGACCGGGGAGTGATGGAGGAGAACAAAAATGCAAATTGTACCTACACTGAATTTTGGAGGGAATTGCAGGG
>CAZUZZ010000465.1:0-1121 GCA_964625055.1 uncultured Bacteroides sp.
CAAAAGAGCGCCCTTTCCTTTGCAAAATTTTTGAGATGATCGCTGATCTGTTTCACATTGCCGGAGCCATGCGGAATCCCGCATAGCTGCTCAAAATACTGAAATACGTTTTCAGGCTGTAAGCCATCTAATACTCCCATAATATGTCCCCCTATCTTGTATGCGCGAATAAGCAAAGGGCACGGTTTCACACCATGCCCTCTATACCGTCATTATTTCAGGTTCTTCTTTGCAAGTTCTGCCAGTGTGGTGAAGCCTGCCGCATCATTGACAGCCATCTCTGCCAGCATCTTTCTGTTCATGTCCACGCCTGCGTTCTTTAAGCCGTACATAAATCTGCTGTAGGACAGGCCGTTCATTCTTGCCGCCGCATTGATACGGGCGATCCAAAGCTGTCTGAACTGACGCTTTCTCTCTTTTCTGCCGGCATAAGAAGATGCCAGCGCACGCATTACGGACTGCTTTGCCACTCTATACTGCTTGGATCTCGCTCCTCTGTAACCCTTCGCGAGCTTTAAAACTCTGTTATGCTTCTTTTTGGCGTTCATACCGCCCTTTATTCTTGCCATGTCTTTTTCCTCCTAAACTTTACAATCTCTTTGTCTGCGCCGCTCCTCTTACAGATAAGGTAAGATCTTCTTCATATTCTTAACGTTCGTAGCGTCTGTCATCGCAGCCTTTCTGAGATTTCTCTTATTCTTGGTTGTTTTCTTGGTTAAGATATGGCGCTTGTACGCTTTATTTCTCTTTAACTTACCCGTTCCGGTCACCTTGAAACGTTTTGCAGCAGCTCTGCTGGTTTTCATTTTCGGCATTTTACTATTCCTCCTGTATTTTTATTCCTGTAACAAGATATCTTATTTGGATATCATTTATATTTAACCGAGAAGTCAACGTTTCTCCGAAGCTATCGCTTCTCGGCTAAAAACATAGTCATACTTCTGCCCTCTACCTTGGGCGCCTTATCCATCACCGCAATGTCGGAAAGCGCTTCGGCAAAATCATCTAAAATATGCTTGCTGGTGTTCATATGCGCCATCTCGCGGCCACGGAAACGAAGCGTTACCTTCACCCGGTCTCCCTTAGAGATAAACTTTCTGGCAGCATTCACCTTCGTATTC
>CAZUZZ010000466.1:0-1120 GCA_964625055.1 uncultured Bacteroides sp.
CCGACTTCTTATCTGGATATTAAATATAAACTGGAATTTTTATCGATTTTGCAGGAAATGAGAGTAAAAAAGGGACTTACAGTCATTATGTCCCTGCATGAGCTGGAGTTAGCCAAAATTGTTTCGGACAGGATTCTTTGCCTGAAAGACGAATATGTTTTGCGGTATGGTTCGCCGGACGAAGTGTTTACTTCTGATTTTATTGAGAGGCTTTTTGATATCAGAGAGGAAGAGTTGAAGGCGGACGAAAGGCTTCTTGCCTATATCAGGCAGGTAGGAAAATTGTGAAATAGACGGAGGAAAATATGGCGAAAGTCATTATGGTTCAAGGGACCATGTCCGGGGTGGGAAAAAGTCTTTTGACGGCAGGGCTGTGCAGGATCATGAAACGTGGCGGGTACAGGGTCGCACCTTTTAAGTCACAGAATATGGCGCTCAATTCTTATATTACTGAGGAAGGGCTTGAGATGGGAAGAGCGCAGGTCATGCAGGCGGAAGCGGCAAAGATCACTCCTCTTGTGTGCATGAACCCAATCTTGTTAAAGCCCACAGATCATACCGGCTCTCAGGTGATCGTAAACGGCCAGGTTCTCGGAAATATGAGTGCGAGAGAGTATTTTTCCTATAAACGGAGATTAATTCCGGATATTCAGCGTTCTTTTCATAAACTGGAAGAAATGGCGGATATCATCGTGATCGAGGGGGCGGGAAGTCCGGCGGAGATCAATCTGCGCGATAATGATATCGTCAATATGGGAATGGCGGAGCTTGTGGATGCGCCGGTACTGCTTGTGGGCGATATCGACAGAGGCGGCGTGTTTGCTCAGCTTTTGGGAACGCTGCAGCTTTTGACAAAGGAGGAGAAAAGGAGAGTAAAGGGGCTTATCATCAACAAATTCAGGGGAGATCAGTCTCTGCTTGATTCCGGCATAGAGATTTTGGAGAAAAAGGGCGGCATTCCGGTGATAGGGGTGATTCCTTATATGGAGATCGCTTTAGAGGATGAGGACAGTTTGACAGATCGTTTTGCAAAGAAACGGAGTGGGAAGATTGATATAGCGGTCATTCGCTATCCCAGAATTTCTAATTTTACGGATTTTAATGTGTTTGAGCAGATACC
>CAZUZZ010000467.1:0-1118 GCA_964625055.1 uncultured Bacteroides sp.
GGGAAGGCTTTGGCAATATGAGTATCTGGTTTTCTGCGGAGGATAATGTGGTGACGGATATCACGGTGGGACCGTTCTGTGCTTTTGCGGGTTAAGATATAATTTGCGGCAGCTTTTTACATCTTGCGCGAAATGATATATAATAAATCCAATGTATACGATGAGGAGGATTCAGGTGTGGAACGTGAAAGCTTTGGCTCCCGTCTGGGATTTATTCTGGTGAGTGCGGGATGTGCGATCGGTATCGGAAATGTGTGGAGATTTCCATATGTAGCGGGGGAGAACGGCGGAGCCGTTTTTGTACTGTTTTATTTACTCTTTTTACTTTGTATGGGCGTGCCGGTTTTGACGATGGAACTTGCCGTGGGACGTGCCAGCGGTAAGAGTGCGGTGTTGGGATATAAGGCATTGGAGAAACCGGGGAGCAAATGGCATATTCATGGCTGGTTTTGTATGATCGGCTGCTATCTTCTGATGATGTATTATACGACGGTTTCGGGTTGGATGCTCAGCTATTTCTTCAAGTTTGCCGGCGGGAGTTTTCAAAAGGGCATGAGTGCGGATGTAGTCAGCAGTGTGTTTGGCGAATTGTGTGCCGATCCCGTAGAAATGACAGTTTGGATGATAATCACTGTTCTTGCGGGGTTTCTGGTCTGCAGTTTTGGTCTGCAGAAGGGGCTTGAGCGCGTGACCAAAGTGATGATGATGGCGCTGCTTGTGTTGATCATTGTATTGGCGGTTCACAGCGCCATGCTGTCAGGTGCGGGAGAGGGAATCGCCTTTTATCTGATGCCTGATTTCGCCAGAGCAAAAGAGGCAGGGCTCGGCAATGTGATCACCGCAGCCATGAATCAGTCCTTTTTTACGTTGAGTCTGGGAATCGGCGCGATGGAGATCTTTGGCAGTTATATGTCAAAAGAACATACGCTGGCGGGAGAATCCGTGCGGATCTGCGTTCTGGACACGTTTGTGGCGTTAATGTCCGGCCTGATCATTTTTCCGGCCTGCTTTTCTTTCGGGGTGGAGCCCGATGCAGGCCCGTCTCTGATTTTCGTTACGCTGCCGAAGGTGTTTGTCAATATGGCCGGGGGACGTAGCTGGGGCGCGTTGTTTTTCCT
>CAZUZZ010000468.1:0-1118 GCA_964625055.1 uncultured Bacteroides sp.
CTGATTGTCGATACGTCTGGACTCATGACGCTCCGTGCCGATGATCATAAGACCACCCGCCTCTCTCGCCTCCTCATCCAGTTTAATATCCGTACCACGGCCCGCCATGTTGGTGGCGATAGTCACTGCCCCGTGAATGCCGGCGTCCGCCACGATCTCCGCCTCCAGCTCATGGAACTTCGCATTCAACACTTTATGCTCAATACCGTTTCTCTTAAAGATCCCGGAAAGTTCCTCCGAGGAATCAATGTTGATCGTGCCCACCAGCACAGGCTGTCCCTTGGCGTGAGCCTCCTGCACCGCATGGAGAATCGCCGTCAGTTTTTCCTTTCGGGTCTTATACACAGCGTCCTGATGATCTACACGGGCCACCGGCTTATTCGTGGGAATGGACACCACATCCATGCCGTAGATCTCCCGGAACTCCTTCTCCTCTGTGAGCGCTGTACCTGTCATGCCCGCTTTTTTCTCAAATTTATTAAAAAAGTTCTGGAAGGTGATGGTAGCGAGGGTCTTGCTTTCCCGCTTTACCTTCACGTGCTCCTTCGCCTCGATCGCCTGATGCAGACCGTCGGAATAACGGCGTCCCGGCATGATACGCCCGGTAAACTCGTCCACGATCAGAACCTGATCGTCGTTCACCACATAATCCTGATCCCGGAACATCAGATTGTGCGCGCGAAGCGCCAGAATGATATTGTGCTGGATCTCCAGATTCTCCGGATCCGCCAGATTCTCGATCTGGAAGAAACGCTCCACCTTGGAGACACCCTGCGCCGTCAGGTTCACCACTTTGTCCTTCTCATTGACGATAAAGTCTCCTGTCTCCTCCCGCTCTATGCCCATGATGGCATCCATCTTGGACAGCTCCTCCATATCTTCACCACGGGTAAGCTGTTTCGCCAGGATATCGCAGGCTTCATAGAGCTTCGTGGATTTACCGCTCTGACCGGATATGATCAGGGGCGTTCTGGCTTCGTCGATCAGCACAGAATCCACCTCATCGATGATCGCATAGTGGAGACTTCTGAGCACAAGCTGTTCCTTGTAGATGACCATGTTGTCGCGCAGATAATCAAAGCCCAGCTCGTTGTTCGTCACATAGGTGATATCGCAGT
>CAZUZZ010000469.1:0-1116 GCA_964625055.1 uncultured Bacteroides sp.
TATGAGTACGGCAAGGAAGTGACCATAGGCGATAATGTTTGGATCGGCGGCAATTCGGTAATCTGTCCGGGTGTGCATATCGGGGATAATGTGGTGATCGGCGCCGGAAGTGTAGTGACAAAGGACATTCCCGACTGGTGTATTGCGGCGGGAAATCCATGTAAAGTGATTCGCAAGATTACGGATGAAGATAAGCGCAAACTGTTCCGGGATGAGGAGATTGATGAGGAGGCATGGCAGGATATTCTGGGGCGGATGGAATTTAATCCTTTATGAGAAAGTGATAGAAGGAATGGGGATAGATGGAATTTACGATACAGGACAGGAGAATCAATATATACGGAAAGGCACAGGCTGATGCTCTGGTTATCTATCTGAATACGGTGCATGGAGAAGGAAAAGCGGTATGGGATCAATGCCAGCGATTTGGATGTCCGGAGTTTTCTCTCGTGGCGGTTTCAAATATTCAATGGGATCACGATATGTCACCGTGGCCGATTCCGCCGATCGCAAAAGGTGATACGCCGTGTACGGGAGGTGCGGATGCGTATCTTACGCTTCTTACAGAGAAAATTATGCCTGCTGTAGAAGAAGCGCTTGGAGGAAAACCGAGATACAGCGCTCTTGCGGGCTATTCTCTTGCGGGATTGTTTGCAGTATATGCATCATATCATACAGATGTCTTTGCGAGAATTGCAAGTGTATCGGGGTCGCTATGGTTTCCGAACTTCATTGATTATGTAAAGGAGCGTGAAATGCAGCGTATTCCGGAAAAAATATATTTCTCATTGGGTGACAGGGAGGCACATACAAAGAATCCATACCTGTCTCCCGTGGAGGAACGAACCCGAATGCTCTATGAATATTATAGCGGGCAGGGAATATCGACCATACTCGTCATGAATCCCGGAAATCATTTTAGTAATGCCAATCGGAGAATGGCGGATGGTATTTGTTGGATATTAGATGATAAGGTATAATGTGATAGAAAAGGAGACGACGATAACGAAAAAATAGGATGGGAGCAGAAGCAATTGAATCGTAATGAAAATACAAGCCCCACGCATATCAAAGTGCGCGGGGCAAGAGTACATAATCTGAAAAATGTTGACGTGG
>CAZUZZ010000470.1:0-1104 GCA_964625055.1 uncultured Bacteroides sp.
TGCAGGAATTCATGGTGCCCTGCACAAAATCCTCCGCGCCATGGCCGCCCACCTTGTGACAACGGATCTTCCGGTCCTCCACCATGATAAATCCCGGGCAGTTAAAGGTGTCTGTCGTCTTCACCGCACCGGACTCCAGTCCCGCCGCCGCCGTGATGATCTTAAAGGTGGAGCCTGGCTCATAGGTATCATTGATACAGCCGTTTCTCCACATACTGTTTAAAAGCTCCTGCCGCTTCTTCTCGGAAAAGGCCATGGCGTCCATCCCATCCAGGAGCGTATAGGGGTTATTTAAGTCAAATTCCGGCACATCCGCCATCGCCAGAATCTCGCCATTTTGGGGATTCATGACCAGAATGGAAACCCGGTCCGCCTCCTTGGTCTCCATGGTCTGCATGGCAAGCTGGGTGGCATAGCTTTGGATATTGATATCCAGACTGATATAGAGATCGCGGCCGCTTACAGGCTCCACTCTCTCCTCTCCCTCCTCATCCTGCTCTACTCCCGTGGCATCGGTCACCGTTAAGATCGTTCCCGCTTCTCCCTTCAGATATTCCTCATAGACTACCTCCAGCCCAATGATTCCCTGATTGTCCCCTCCGGTAAACCCCAGAGCTTTAGAAGCCAGCGTATCATAGGGATAATACCGTTTATAATCCTCATCCACCTTGACCCCGTCGAGCCCTCTTGCCCTGATGGCGTCCCCCGTCGCTTTGTCCACATTGCTTTTGATCTTCTCTATGGAAGAATATTTTTCTACCCGCTTTCTGACATACTCCTCCGAAAGCCCCAGTTCCTTTGCCAGAACAGCGATCACTTCCTCCGCATCTGTGATCTGACTGTGGATCACCGACACGGTGCAGACCGTTTTATTATCTGCCAGGATCTTACCGTTTCTGTCTATGATGCGCCCCCTGGCGGCTTTGATACTCCGTTCTCTCTCGTGAAGCTGTCTCGCCTTCATTGTATAATATTCGGACTGAAATACCATCAAATAGACCAGTCTGCTCGCAAGACCGAGAAGCACCAGCGCGCACAGAAAAAAAACTGTCACCGTCTTGCTTCTGTGGTAAGTCTTATGATCCATAAAGAAAACCTCACAAA
>CAZUZZ010000471.1:0-1100 GCA_964625055.1 uncultured Bacteroides sp.
ATACGTCCGAAAAAGATAGGTAATACTATTGCTGGAAACGGCGAAAGCATTAGCGAAATCTTAAAGGAAGTGTAGAAGAATGAGAAGAGGAGATATTTATTATGCGGATCTGCGCCCGGTAGTGGGTTCTGAGCAGGGCGGCGTGCGCCCGGTACTCATCATACAGAATGATGTGGGAAACCGGCACAGTCCTACCGTGATCTGCGCGGCGATCACTTCAAAGATGAATAAGGCAAAGCTTCCCACGCACATAGAGTTGAATGCGGGTAAGTATGCCATGGTGAAGGATTCTGTAATCCTCTTAGAACAGCTGCGCACCATAGATAAGCAGCGGCTCAAGGACAGAGTCTGTCATCTGGATTCGGATATCATGCGGGCGGTGAACGAGGGCCTGCGGATCAGTCTGGAGCTGGGTACATAGGATAAGGAACCGGATTTGACACGTAAGATAATAATTGATATGATAAATAGTCGGGATTATTAAAAAGAAATCGGAAATACGTAAGGAGAGGAATCAGATTTATGGAAGACGGAGGCTCGGGCAGTAATAGCATCCTGTGGTTTCTGGTCATGCTTGTGCTGGAAATGGTGTTTTATGGCTTCAGTGCGGCTATGCAGAACCGCAGGGGAACGGAGCGGGAGGACAGTGCTGCAGGCGGAGAGGATGCCGAAGAGCAGACGAATAGTCAGAAAAAGAAACAGGAAAGACTGGCCTATATGGAGGAGCACCATGCGGACTATGCCACAGCGACACAGCTTGGCGTGGTAACTCTGAATCTTTTGTTGGGTGCGTTCATTTTGTATCGGTCGAGCAGATATGTATCCTATCTGGTCTCGGATCAGGTAAGTATTCGAATTGGCAGGCTTTCTGACTGGCAGCTTGGTCTGCTTGCAGTGGCAGTGCCAATTATTGTGACGATCCTTTTTTTGTACATAATCATGACAGTGGGCGTCATGGTGCCGAAGAAGGCGGCAGCGAAGTATCCTGATCTGTGGATCCGTGCGTTGATCACCCCTTTCTATTATTATGTGAGGTTCGTATCGCCTTTCAGCAGTCTTATTTATGTCACATCCAGAATGCTGCTGCATCTGATCGGTGT
>CAZUZZ010000472.1:0-1080 GCA_964625055.1 uncultured Bacteroides sp.
TGGGGATGAAAAAGCCGCTGATCTATCTCAATGCCTGGTGGATGACCTCCTACGGATTTTGGTATCCTGACACGGTGATCAATGTGTACGGAGGCAACACTGTTTTTACCTTTACCTATCAGGACAATTCCTATTTTGGCTATGAAGTGGAGGAGCCGGGCGTCAGGGAAAGCAAGATTCCCTGGCTGGATGAGGTCTATCGCAAGCTGTCGCTGGAGGTCTGGAAAGAGAAAGTGCCGGTGGTTTCCTGGCTGTTCTCTCCGGGCGCTATGTTCTGGCTCTATGCGTTTCTGTTTGCGGGATTATTAAATAGCAGAAGATATAAAGTTCTTTATCCGTATCTGCCGGTATTCCTGTTGTGGCTGACGGTGCTTCTGGGGCCGACCTATCTGCCCAGATATGTGCTGTTTTTCTGGTATGCTCTGCCTTTGTTTCTGGCAATGAACAGAGATGAAATTCTTTCTGAAAGAATTAGATGTTAAGGCGCCGGATTTGTGATATACTAAAGGGTAATGGTAATCAATAAAGGTACATTAGAGGAAGATTATGAATCGGATTTTAAATAAAAGGCAGGCCATCTGCGGAGTCGTCTGGATCCTGGTGGTATGCGCAGCGCTGATCCTCTGGCCGCTTCGCCTGATTCACGAAGATGTGCGGTCTGCAAGCGGTAAGACACAGGATATGCTCTCTGAGACAGTGGATGGGAGCTATGTGGTACAGCAGAGATTTATCGCGCAGTATGACAGATTAAAGAGTATTGACATTTACCTGGCAGAGGGGACGGTGGGGGACAAGTTTAATTTTGTGCTCCGGGACGGTTCCATGCAGCAGGTGATGCAGCAGATCATTGATACCGGAGAGATGGGGCAGATTCCCGGATATTGCAGAATACAGGTAAACATCGACACGGAGGTGGGCCGGGATTACTATTATCTGCTGCAGGGCGTGGAATCGGAATTCCATGTGGCTTATACAGATAATACCGGTGAAGATAATAATATTTATATCAGTACTCTCTACTATGGCGACGTGGAAGACACAGAGCGCTGTATGATCGCGGATTACGTTTATGAGGTGCCG
>CAZUZZ010000473.1:0-1075 GCA_964625055.1 uncultured Bacteroides sp.
CATGGACAGTGGCACGAATATGGTGGAAACGGCGCAGATGGTGCTTGCTATGATGCGGCTGTGAGTCTATAATATGCGCAAAGGGCAGAGTCAAGCGAGCGAAGATATAAATGTCGAGTTTGCATGATATATGCTGGAGAGGAATGAACTATGAAATTTACGAAGATGCATGGCTGCGGCAATGATTATGTTTATATTGACGGAGGAGCAGAGCAGATTGCCCCGGAAGAGAAGCCGGATTTCGTGCGCAGGGCAAGCGACAGGCATTTCGGCGTCGGCGGAGACGGCGTGATCTTCATCAACCCTTCTGAGGAAGCGGATTTTGAGATGGAGATGTACAATGCGGACGGAACCCGGGCGGAAATGTGCGGAAACGGCATCCGTTGTGTGGGGAAATTTGTATACGACAAGGGTCTTACGAATAAAACCGACATAAGTGTCATAAGTGCCGGGAAGATCAAATACCTGAGCCTCTTTTTAAAGGACGGCAAGGTGGAGCAGGTGAAGGTGGATATGGGAGCGCCGGAGCTTACGGCGCGGCTGGTGCCGGTGGTTTCGGAGAATGAACAGGCCATTGACGAACCCATTCAGGTGCAGGGCACTGCCTACCGGATGACCTGTGTTTCTATGGGGAATCCCCATGCGGTGGTATTTATGGAAGATGTGAAATCGCTTGCCATCGAAAAGATCGGGCCTCACTTTGAGAACCACGAGCGATTCCCCAACCGAACGAATACAGAGTTTGTGGAAGTGATCGACAGGAATACGGTGCGGATGCGGGTATGGGAGCGGGGCACCGGAGAGACTTTTGCCTGCGGAACAGGAGCCTGCGCCACGGTGGTGGCCTGTGTGTTAAACGGACTGACGGAGGAGACTGTCACGGTGGAGCTTCTGGGCGGCTCCCTCACGGTTACCTGGGATCGGGAAGCAGATACTATCTATATGACAGGACCTGCGGAAACCGTATTTGAGGGCGAACTTTTATAAATATTTAAATAACAGGAGCTATGCGTTTTGGCACGCGGATGCTCCGGAATGGAGAGTACAATGTTAAAAGTAAACGATAACTATCTGA
>CAZUZZ010000474.1:0-1057 GCA_964625055.1 uncultured Bacteroides sp.
GCATCCTCCATGGCGGCGGATATCCGGTGGAAGAATCCGGAGGTCGTGGAGGTTTATGCCGAGTGCGTGGGGCGTATGACCGGGAGGGCGGAAACACTGCAGAAGCTTCCTTTTGCAGAAATGCTGCGGGAAACAGGGCGGTTGGAAGTGCAGGAACTGACTGAAGCGGAACAGATGGAGGAATTTATGTTTCTGGGACTGCGTCTGACGGCAGGGATAGCCCCGGAGGATTTTGGGCGTACGTTCGGGAAGCCGGTGGAGGCGGTTTACGGGGAGCAGATCACCCGTCTGACGGCACAGGGACTTTTGGAGCGGGCGGGGAGAGGGCTTAGGCTGACTCCGAGGGGAATCGATGTGAGCAACCGCGTTTTTGTGGAGTTTCTGTTGTGAATTGCGGAGGAAGATGGTATAATATACGCGAAAGCTGTATCTTTCCGAGTGTGCACTGCAAATTTAGATGCTATAAAATTTAAGAAGCATATTGGGACAGATGGAAAGGCACTAGGGAAGCCGCCGGGTCATAGAATAGAGTAAATGGACTTTGGAGGCTCCTTTTGAAAACATTCAGCCAGCCACTTTCTGCGAAGGATGAGGCCGTCTATCTGGGGCACCTTAAGACGGGCAGCGAAAGAGAGCGCGGGGAGGCCAAGGGCATTCTGGTGGAGCATAATCTGCGCCTTGTGGCGCACATTGCTAAAAAGTACCAGAATGTAGACGAGGACATGGAGGATCTGATCTCCATCGGTACCATCGGTCTGATCAAGGCGATCGATTCCTTTGATGCAGGGAAGGGAAAGCTGAGTACCTATGCCTCACGTTGTATCGACAATGAGCTTCTGATGTTATTGCGGGCGAAGAAAAAGACTTCCAGAGAAGTTTCCCTCTACGAGCCGATCGGTACGGACAGGGAGGGAAACGAGATCAGCCTGCTCGATATCATTGAGCAGGATCAGGTGGATGTGATCGACAGAATGGAAGTGGAGGATAAGCTGCGCAGGCTGAACGGTCTGATTTGTGAGAGACTTTCAGCCAGAGAGCGTGAGATCATCACAATGCG
>CAZUZZ010000475.1:0-1046 GCA_964625055.1 uncultured Bacteroides sp.
GGAATACGGTTGGAATCCGTGGAAACCAGCTTCTGGATCTGATTGCCCTCGATATCGTACACAAAGGTGGAAAAGCCGGTGGGTGTTACATCGATGTTGCTGATATCCGGAGCTGTCGCCAGCACCCCCTTAAAAGCACCGATTCCCGCGCTGGTGCCGATAATGGCAGCGCCGATGATGGCAACCAGAAATACCTGTACAAAGGTAAAGGCAATCTTTCTGCTCCACTTTTTACCTATAGCATTAAGCGTCTGCTGTTTCTTGCGGACGCCTCTTTTACCATAATTCATGTGTAATGCCTCCTCGATTTTCTTATTATAATCTCAAATGACAATACAGTCAATCTTATGCTTTCTTAAGAATTGTTTGCGATTCTGTACGCATTTATTCTCCGGCAGGTAATTCTTTCGGAATGTTTTTTGCTGTGATTCCGATTTTATGATATACTGGGGCAGAGGAAGAGAGTATGGAAGCAGATCGTAAATTTGACCCGTATAAGATCATAGAGGTTGGCGGACAGGGGGAGATTGTGGAAAAGAAATCCCGATTTATCGCCAGCGTGGAGGCCACCTATACAGAGGAGGAAGCAATGGCCTTCATCGAGACTGTGAAGAAGCGGTACTGGGATGCCCGCCATAACTGCTATGCTTATATCTTAGGAGAGCAGGGTCAGACCATGCGGTTTTCCGATGACGGGGAGCCCTCCGGCACAGCGGGCAGGCCTATCCTGGAGGTGCTGACAGGATCCGGAATCCGTTTTCTGACTCTGGTGGTGACCCGGTATTTTGGCGGTACGCTTTTAGGAACGGGCGGTCTGGTGCGCGCTTATACACAGGCGGCTCAGGCGGGCCTTGCGGCCAGTCGTGTGGCGGATATGCGTTACGGACATACCTTGACGGTCAAAACGGATTATAACGGGATCGGGAAGATACAGTATCTTTTGGGAAAACAGGGGATCCCGGTCGGGGACGCGGTCTATGAGGAACAGGTGTCCCTGGAATTTCAGGTACCTTTCGAGGAAAAAGAGAGATTGATCAAGGAGATCA
>CAZUZZ010000476.1:0-1035 GCA_964625055.1 uncultured Bacteroides sp.
GATCGATCTGGGAAATGAGCAGGCTGTTGCGTTGATGGAGGGACTCTGGCAGGAGACGCTGGATGAGGAGAACGGCGCGTTTCGGGAGGCGCAGATCGTCAGCATTGGCATGGATGAATATTACGGAGACGGGGAGCAGTATCGGCAGTATCTTACGCGGATCAATGATCTGGTACAGGAGTCCGGCAAGACCGTGCGGCTGTGGGGAAGTCTCAGCAATATGGGTGGGACAACGAAACCTCTGCCCGAATATCTACAGATGAACATTTGGAGTACCCTGTGGGCGGATCCGCGTGAGATGTATGAGGAGGGCTATTCCCTGATCAATATGCAGAACAATCATCTCTACATCATACCGGGCGGCGGGTACGATTACCTGAACAACAAGGAGCTTTACGAAAATTGGATGCCCAACCGATTTTATGACTATAACCGAATCGAGACCATACCTGCCTATTCGCCGCAGATGCTGGGGGCGGCCTACATGATCTGGAATGATATGTGCGGCAGTCTGGATCTGGGGATCAGTGAATATGATCTGTTTGAGCGTTTTCGGAAACCCTTGCCGGTGTTATCTGCGAGGCTGTGGGGAGAAGAGAAGGTGGAAAACCCAGATACATTTTATCGCAGTGAAAAAGCTCCTTTTTGTGAATATCTCTATGAAGAAACGGTGGCGGTGGAGCCGGAGTATAAAATTTCCATGGAAGTATGGCTGGAGCCGGATACTGCCGGAGAGAGCGGGCAGGCGCAGATCTTGGCGGAAGGAGACAGCGCCTATGGTGAGTGGGCCTTTTATGCTGTGGAGCCGAAAACAGGGAAAGTGGGATTTACAAGAGAGGGCAAGACCTATACCTTCGACTATACGTTGCCGAAAGGAGAATGGGTGAGCCTGAAGCTGGAAGGGGAGTCCGGGCAGACTACCCTCTATGTGGAGGATCAGAAGGTAGAAACGCTTGGCAATGAAGAACCCTTTGAGGAGCACGCCACTTTCGTGTTTCCCCTGCAGAGAATTGGCAGCCAGACGTCTCATTTTGA
>CAZUZZ010000477.1:0-1034 GCA_964625055.1 uncultured Bacteroides sp.
GTATATTGGTTCATAATACTGACATAAATGTCATTTTTATAAGTTTCATAAAGATACCGCAGAATATGCCGACTGTCTTTGCCACAGCCCGGCAGAATCAGGTGGCGGACGATGACGCCCCGCTGCATCAGGGAGTCCTCTTCTGCGGTAAAGACCGGGGTACCCACCTGACGGACCATTTCAGCGATAGCGAGAGAGGCCTTCTCGAAATAGTCGGGCGCATGGGAATACTGCGCACTTAGGGCGGAGTCATAATATTTGAGATCCGGCAGATAAATATCGATCAGACCCTCTAAACGTTTGAGGGTATCTATCCCTTCATAAGCGGAGGTGTTGTAGACCACGGGGATAGTAAGT
This sequence comes from uncultured Bacteroides sp., assembly GCA_964625055.1. Taxonomy (GTDB): domain Bacteria; phylum Bacillota; class Clostridia; order Lachnospirales; family Lachnospiraceae; genus UBA3282. Next base: position 358 of record CAZUZZ010000477.1, read on the forward strand.
CCCTGTTTTTTTGCTGTTTCCAGAGCGGTTATGATCTGGGGGACGAAGTGCGTCGGGGTGACGAGATTGATATTGTGCGCCTGTTTTTCCTGCAGTTCCAGAAAGATATCGGACAGGCGGGAGACAGAGATCTCTTTACCTGAATATCCCTGTGCGATCTCGTGATTCTGACAGTAGACGCAGCGCAGAGAACAGCCGCTGAAAAAAACAGCGCCGGAACCGTTCGTGCCGGACAGGCAAGGCTCCTCCCAAAAGTGGAGAGCGGCTCTTGCAGCCGTAAGGCGCGCAGTCTGTCCGCAGTAACCGATGTTTCCGGCGTTTCTATTTATGTGGCATTCTCTGGGGCAGAGGGTGCAGTCTGTCAGATCCGGCCATCTATCATTATTGTGAGATATTTGATCTGTAGTCATAAACGGTTCCGTTCCAATTCAAAACCGTGCGCTTTATGTCGAACCGGAACCCATATGCGTTACCTTTACAGTTAACTCCGCCAGGCACCCTCACGGCACATGAAAGGTTCCACTTAGTGCTGCTGTGTTCCCACCCTGACACGGTTCATGGATTCTCATTGCGTAAGACCCAAACTTCAACGCCACTTATAAAGGGCAGCCACACAGGCGAAGGCCCTCGATAAAGCATCACCCCCACTAGAGCGGATTGTGGGTACAGGGCACCGC
>CAZUZZ010000478.1:0-1033 GCA_964625055.1 uncultured Bacteroides sp.
CTCTGCCACACCGTATCCTGCCCATAGCAGTAGCCCTTAGCCGACTGTCTGACAGCATAAAGTTCCACCAGATCCCCCGCGATCTCCTCCACCGCCGTGCGCACTTTGGATTTCGTCCTGGACCACTCCTGTGTGCCCAGCTTATTCAGTTTAGGCTTCGCTCCACCCTCCGCGGAGGCATATTTCTGGATCACGTCAAGGCCCGTCGCCAATACATAGAGGATTCCTCCGTCACGGTAGGAGATCTTCATGTAGTCCTTCACCACATGATCCACCTCTACCTTTTCGATACCCTGATAGATCCCCAGTCCATGACTTTCGTGGACCACATAATCTCCCACCTTGAGATCATTAAAATCGTTGATCTTCTGGCCCTCGTAACGTTTCTTTTTCCGCTTTTTCTTTTTCTGCGTTCCAAAAATATCACTTTCCGCGATCACCAGAAACTTAAGCAGAGGATACTCAAATCCCTTGCGCACTCTTCCGTAGCAGGTCATCACCTCACCGGGCTGCACCTCCCGCAGGGGATCCTCCGTGTAAAAAGCGCTGATCTCCTGATCCCGCAGATCCTCTGCCAGACGTTTTGCCCGGGTTCTGGAGCCTGAGAGCAGCAGGATGCGGTAGCCCTTTTTCTTATACCCTATCAGATCTTTCACCAGCGCATCAAAGCTGTTGTTATAGGAAGAAAGGCTGCGCGCCAGCAGCGCATATTTTTTATCCGCTTTCAGAATAGGATTTTTCCCCTCCATCGTGGAAAGACTGACCACCCGCAGCTTTGAAAGCTTCGCCGCCACCGTTTCCGCGGAAAAGAGGACGTCCATCTGCCCCGGCAGGATATAACCTTTCTCCGCGCGGTGCGTCATACTCTCCCGAAATTCCAGCTCCACGGCATCCACGTGCTCTTTGATCCGCAGCGGCTCATCCAGAAAGACGCAGCTTTCCTCCTGCAGAAAACAATCTGCAAACGTGGCAAGCTCCGGATAAAAATAGCGCACATAGCTTTCCAGATTGACCGCATTATAAGAAAGCCCCA
>CAZUZZ010000479.1:0-1030 GCA_964625055.1 uncultured Bacteroides sp.
ATAGTGTTTCTTGGCGAAACGCCCTCTGGCGTGAGCCTTAGAAACTCTTTTCACACAGTTACTGGAGATCTGCCTCTGTGTAGTAACCGGAATCGATCAGCAGCTCTTTGTAGTTGTTAGCATCTGCGAATACAGGCTCGCAAAGGTAAGAAGGAATCACGCCTGTACCGTTGTCATATGTCTCGGTATCATTTACATCTACGGTCTCACCGCTCAAGATCTGACCAACCATCTTAACCACCTGGGATGCCAGAGTACGGGTATCCTTGAAGATGGACATGGACTGCTTGCCATCGATCATGTTCTTTACGTTAGCGATATCACAGTCCTGACCGGTAACAACAGGGTAGTTGCCTGTGTAGTTAGCTGCCAGAGCGTTCTCAACGCCGAGTGCTGTGGAGTCGTTAGAGCAAAGTGCGATGTCAAGGTTTGTGCCGTCAGAGTAGTTGGAAGAAAGGATATTCTCCATTCTGGACTGTGCAGTCTCGGTAGACCATGCAGGTGTACCAACAGTTGCGAACTCGATCTGACCCGAAGGAACTACGATCTTGCCTGCGTCCATGTAAGGCTGTAATACATCGATAGCGCCCTGATAGAAGAACTTAGCGTTGTTGTCATCAGGTGAACCGCCGGTAATCTCCATGTTGAAAGGACCATCTGCATTGTCCAGATCAAGCGCATCTACGATGTACTGACCCTGCTTCGTACCTACCATATAGTTATCGAAGGTAGCGTAGTAGGAAACTGCATCGGAGTTCATGATCAGACGGTCATATGCGATAACCGGGATGCCTGCGCTCTTTGCGCTCTCAAGAACTGTGGTGAGGGACTCACCGTCGATGGATGCGATAACCAGTGCGGAGCAGCCGCCGTTGATCATGTTCTCGATCTGAGAAACCTGAGTAGCTACATCGTTAGATGCGTACTGAAGGTCAACCTCATAGCCTGCTGCCTCAAGCTCAGCCTGCATATTGGAACCATCCTGATTCCATCTCTGCAGATCCTTGGTAGGCATAGCCACACCAACCTT
>CAZUZZ010000480.1:0-1006 GCA_964625055.1 uncultured Bacteroides sp.
ATTCTATTGCACCGTAAACTCTGTCCATTCAATATGGTTGTACTGCATTACATCATTGGCCTTTTTCATGCCTAGTTTCTCATAAAACGGAATAGCATTTTCGTTTGCTATCAGATATACAGCGATATCTTTTTCGCCGCCGGCTTTATCATGTGCAGTTTTCATGAGCCGTCTTCCAATACCTTGTCCTTCGTAATCTCTGTCAACCCCTAAATCTGTCACATAGAGCCAATACACATAATCTGTTAGCGCAAATAAAACACCAACAATTAAGCCATTTTCGTTTCTTGCAACAAGGCTTATAGAAACATTATTTACAAGCTTGGATATTCTTTCTGCAAACCGTTCCTTTGGATATTGTGAACCCAAATCCGTTCTTTTTAAGAAGTCAATATATTCCTCTGCGGATATCCGTTCTTCTTTAATCTCTATTTTTTCTCTCATAAAATCTTTTCTCCTCAACCCTTAAGGGCGCTTATACTCTTCATTGCTCCCGGCTCACTTTTACAAAATAAAGCAAGTTGATCACAATCCCGAACACCGTTGCGCAGGGCGCCGCCAAGCCGATCATGGTAAGGCTTGCATCCGGCTGAATACTCATAAAGTAAGACATAGGCAGCCGTACAATAAAGGTCTGCGCGAGTCCCTGCATCATCACAAACAGGGTTTTGGAATGTCCGTTGTAATACCCGATAAAGCTGAACAGGATTGCCGTCACCACCGCCTCCGGCGCAAAGCCTTTCAAATATTGTGCCGCCCGGGCAATCACCGCCGTATCGTTTGAGAAAATGGCCGCCAGCAGATCCCCTCGGAAGAATGCAAAGGCCGTAATAAAAACACCCACACCGCATCCGATCAGCATACCTGTGACCATCGCCTTTCGCGCACGCTTCTCCTGTCCCGCTCCCACATTCTGGGCAACGAAAGAGGCCATAGACTGCATGAGTGATCCCGGCACCAACATGACAAAGCTCACGATCTTATTGGCTACGCCGTAGCCGGAGGA
>CAZUZZ010000481.1:0-1005 GCA_964625055.1 uncultured Bacteroides sp.
GAAGGAACTGGCAAAGCGTGCTGCACAGCAGGCAAAAGAGAGCGCCAAAACGGCAGAACTTTTGGAGAAGAAGGCACAAGAGGCAGCGGAAAAGCTGCAGGAGCTGACTAAGAAGTCGAGAGTTGCGGTGAAGAAGGCGGCGACGAAACGTACTGCTGCGAGAAAAGCAACTGTTACGAAATCTGTGGAGGAAAAAGAGGCGAAAAAGGAAACAGAGAAGAAGTAGAGATTGACTATAGGATGTGCGGAAATGGAGAGCAGCATGGGAGAAGAGGCTATACAGACAGAACTCAAAGAGATTGAGTATATTGCGTCGGATGAACTTCAAGTGGGAGCGATAGAGAGATATTTGCAGGAACTGCCGGATAAGCTGATCCGGTTTGGTGTCAGAATGCTGTTGGCATTAGTAGTATTCTTTATCGGCATACAGTTGATCAAGCTGATTCGAAAAATATTGCGCAAATCTTTTGAAAAGCGCAATGTTGATGTGGGTGTGAGCCAGTTTCTGGATTCCTTCGTCAAGGCAGTGCTCTATATACTGCTGCTCTTTATGATTGCCTCTTACTTTGGGTTGGATGTCACCAGCGTGGTGGCGCTGGTCGGTTCCGCCGGCGTGGCGATCGGTCTTGCAGTGCAGGGAAGCCTATCCAATTTTGCGGGAGGCGTACTGATTTTACTTTTACATCCTTTTAAGATTGGGGATTACATTAGGGATAGTGCGGGCAATGAAGGAACCGTGCAGGAGGTACAGCTCTTTTATACGAGGCTGATCACGCCGGACCGTCATATAGTAGTAGTGCCAAATGGGGCGCTTGCCAACGGCAATATTTTAAATATGAGCACTGTCAACGAGCGCAGGATGGATATTAAGGTTGGGATTTCCTACGATTCGGATATTCGCAGGGCAAAAGAGGTACTACTTAAACTTTTGGATGAAGATCCCGGGGTTTTACAGGATCAGGAGAAACGTGTGTTTGTGGATGAACTGGCGGACAGCAGCGTGAT
>CAZUZZ010000482.1:0-1002 GCA_964625055.1 uncultured Bacteroides sp.
CGCGCCATATGCGCCTTTACCCTGGCCACAAGCTCTGAAGGGCTGAAGGGCTTCGTCATATAGTCGTCCGCGCCGAGCCCCAGACCCCTGATCTTGTCGATGTCATCCTTTTTCGCAGACACCATGATGATCGGAATATTTTTCTCCTCCCGGATCCGCTTGCAGACCTCAAATCCATCAATTCCCGGCAGCATGAGATCCAAAATCACGAGATCGAAATTACCCGAGAGCGCTGCTTCCAGACCCTTGTCCCCCGTGTTCTCAATCGTCACCTCAAAATCACTCAGCTCCAGATAATCCTTCTCCAGATCCGCGATCGCCTCTTCATCTTCCACAATTAAAATCTTACTCACTGTCCTGTCCTTTCTTTACGCTGTACTTCCTTATAACAAAGTGCATACAGGTTCCTTCATTTTCCTTGCTGGTCGCCCAGATATAGCCGCCATGATCCTCTATAATCTTCTTCACGATCGACAGCCCGATACCGCTGCCGCCCTGAGAGGAATTGCGGGATGCATCCGTCCTGTAAAACCGTTCAAATATATTGGGCAGATCCTTTGCAGCGATTCCTTTGCCGTTATCCTCTATCTCCACGCGGATAGAATCCACCTCGTCCAAAATACGAATATCTATGATGCCCTTTTCCTTATCCAGATATTTCACACTGTTGTTTATGATGTTATTGACCACCCGTTTCAGCTGCTCCGGGTCCGCTATGATCTGCGTGGAGGGTTCCACCAGATCCTCATAATTTAACTGGATATTCTTCGACTCCAGATCCAGACCCACCTCCTCCACACAGTCCCCGAAATATTCCGCCACATTGATGCGATGGAAATGATAGGGGATCCGGTTGCTGTCAATCCCGGAATAGGTGGTGAGCTCATTGATCAGGCGATCCATATCGTTAGCCTTATTATAGATGGTTTTAATATATTTATCCATCTTTTCCGGCGTGTCCGCAACCCCGTCCATGATACCTTCCACATAACCCTTCACTGC
>CAZUZZ010000483.1:0-1001 GCA_964625055.1 uncultured Bacteroides sp.
TAGAGAGCCATTCCTCACTGGTAAGCTGACTTACCGGTTCCGAATCCTGCGTTGCGTGATTGCATCTGGAATAACAGCCGGCACAATGCAGGTTGCAGCTGCTTGTAATGCTGGCAATCAAGAAAGGCGGGATATGTACTCCTTTTTTCCCTTCCTCTGCCCTGATCTTTGATGCTTTTTTGCTGGCTGCAGCAAATTTAACCATGAATGCGCTTTCACGAGGGTCTTTTAATGTTGCTCTCAAAGAATCGGCAACAATTCCTTCCACACCCTGCGTCATATATTTCTGAATATCAAAATTTTCTTCCATAACGAGGTCTCCTATATCCATACAAATTATTTATCAGCTTTTGCTGTTCTTGACTCAAACACGCCCAATCAGGCCAAGCCCCATACAGATCATCCAGATATAGGCCATCGTTTTGGGCATCATCAGCATACCGACCATCGGTTTTTTCTTAGCCCACAGCACAACAGGAAAATAGCAGGCAAAGCTGATAATGATTGCAACAGACATCATCCACAGCCCGTGGCCGCCAGTGTTTCCAGACAGGAAAAACAATATCACAAGGCACAGACCCGTCACGGCAAAGGGCAAATTACGGTAGATTCCCCACGCCGGATCTCCTTCCGGACTAAACCAGTTGTTTTGAGGGAACAGGCAAAGCACGATACGCAGCACCGCACTGACCCACATCAGAACAGGCAAAAAATTCGGATAGGTTACTTGCGGGAAAATAGCCTTCCAGACATAGAACAACAGCACATAAAATACGGTCATTGTGATGGAGGAGACCATCAGCCCCAGACCGGCCCACCATTCCACTTTGGGCAAATCACCGCGAAAAGCTTTGATGGTCCTGGGAAGCAGATGGAACGCATCGCCCCCGCCGAGGACAAGCGTCAACACGCCGAACAGGTTCAATATCTGGCTGCCGCCTGCTTTTGACAAGAAAACAATAGCCGCAATCAAGTCAAACACCAAATAAGCGATACAGAAT